>CAYOTU010000436.1:0-3334 GCA_964406905.1 uncultured Myxococcales bacterium
TACGGAATCCCCCATCCCCCCTTCGGGGTACTTCCCCCGGGGGGGGAAGAGTACAGAGGCGAAACTATGTTGGTTGCCATCACTTTGCCCACAGCAGGGCGGAGTTCTTCAGGTCGAAGTCCGCGCCGCCGCCCCAGGCGCCGCCGCCGGGGAACGCACACCAGTCCCAGGACAGGCCGTGGTCCCTGGTGTAGCGGGCTACGGCCCGGTGGCGGCCGGCGAGGCCCACGTTCACGTCGCCTCGCAGCTGCACCACGCCGGCGGAGCAGACGTCGAGCCCCTCTGAAGCTGCGCAGGCCGGATCAGCGGCCGCGGGGAAGAAGGCCCAGGCCTCCGGCGAGACACGGGGATCCGGCACGGAGAAGCACGAGGGGAGGTCTCCGGGGCAGGGATCGTCCCCGGAGCAGCAGGGCGGACTCAGAGCGAACTCCACGAAGAAGCCCTCAGGGGTCCAAGCGGCCGGTGTTCCGGTCTGGACCCGAGCCGTCAGCCCGCCGTAGACCTGGCCCGCAGGCGTCCCGTCAGAGGGCGCCTGTACTGCAGCGGGCGCGACCAGCGCGCAGGGGAACAGGCCCCCGTTCAGATAACTGAGGGGCTCCTTCACCGTCACAGGGACGCTGGCCCCATCCACTGTCTGGTTAATGGTAATCGTCACCTCCGCTGCCCCGCCCACGAAGGGGGGCGCGGTGAAGGCCAGCCGGCTCGGATCCGCCGCCAGATAGCCCACGATGGGAGCCGAGTAGGTCCCATCAGGGCTGCTCACGGCCATGGACAGGCCGGTGCGAAGGCCCGTGCCATTTACGGTGACCAGGAAGCCGCCGCCGTTTACCCCAGCGCCCGGGTTCATGCCCGCCAGGGTCACCGGACCCTCGCTGCGGATGAACGCGGCGGTGTATTGCCCCAACGAAGGCAGATCGCTCTCATTGCACGAAGGCGCCACGGTCCCGGCCGAGGGATATGCGTCCGGGGTGCAGTCCCCGTCCAGATCTATGCGGTTCTCCCAAACGTCGGCCTCGCAGCCCGCTGGCACGTCCTCGGGCCAGGGTGCGGTCCCGTTGCAAGGGCCCTTGAAGATATTGGCCACGTTCTTGTTTGAGGTCTCGTCCCCGAAGTAGTCGTAGCGAACGATGATCCCGTCGCCGTTACGGTCGTTCAATTCAAGGATCCGATTGTTACCGCTCCACTCCTCAGTGCCGCCCCAGCCGTCGCCGGGAAAACCCCAGGTAAACTTGTAGCCGACGCGCACGCCCCTGCCGTCCGGCGATGCATCGACGGAGATGTAACGCATCTCCAGGACCAGGGTCCATATCCCGTCCCCGGCCGTGGCATCCCCGTCCTGACCGTCGTCCCGCATGGGGACCTGGTTGGGAACCCACGCGCCCAGCATCTCGTTGATCCCGGCCCACTCATCCGCGGAGAGACAGTGCTCGCTTACGCCACCGCCGCACGCGGGGGTAGCCGAGGTCGGCGGATTGGTGAACATCCCGCCGGTGATGTGCATGCGCCTGCCCGCCTCGTCCTTGGCGACCTTGAAGCGGTTGATCGTGTTGCAGTTGCGGTCCAGGCTCCCGGGCCGCATGTCGGCCATGAACACGACCTTGATCTTGCCGGTGCCCTCGCACGCGGAGAGGGTCACGGCCTCTGCTGCCGCGGCCAGGGCCACATCAAAGGCCGTGGTGTCCACGTCGGGATGGCCGTCGCCGGAGTAGTCCACGGAGACAGCGTCCAGGAATGCAGGGTTCAGCAAGGACGCGTCCGTCGGAAAGACGAAGAGATCCGGCGCGTGTCGGTGCGCCGCGGCCGCGGCCAGGAGACGAGTAATCATGAGACCCGCTGCGTGGACCTCGGTGTCCGCTCCGTAGTACTGGTCCGCCAGGGTCTGGAGGGCTTGGTTCATGGACGGGATGCTCACGCTGGTCAGGCCGATCTCCTGGATCGCTGCCTTGGCCAGGAGGATCAGCGCAAGAGTGGTGCTGCGGTCATCGAGGTTCGCAAAAACGGGCAGATTCGCGACGGGCGCGTTCACCGACCAGACAGCCGGGGTCATTCCGGCCAGGTGGTACGAGGCCACCTGGTCGTAGTAGATGTCCGGGTTACGGGGGATCCGCAGGGCCAACCCCAGGACCACCGCGGAGCCCCCTTGCGCGATGGCCTTGACCACCAGGTTACGATACTCGGTGGAACCCGGGAACTCGCTACTGAAGAGACCGTCCCCGTCCGCTGACGCGCTGAATTGCTCCAGGTGAACGCCTCCGGGAGTGTAGTACTCGACCGCGGCGCCGGGCAGACCGTAGACTTGGCCATTGACCTTGTAGGGCTTCGGCGCGTCGGGAACCCAATCCGGGCCTTTATCCGTGGCCGCGCTGAAGATCCCCTCCTCAAAGCCGCAGGACGCGACGAGCAGGAGGGCGGCGGCGATGACGACGATTCTCATGATGTCCTTCATCCTGCTGCCCTCCTAAAAAGCTACTTCAAAAGTCGCCTTGGCCCGCCAGATCTTCCAAAGTTGTCGTCCAGATGCAGCGACGCGGGCCGGTCCTGATCCTTGTAGGTGTACTCGAGGCGATAGCCCAGTGACGCGTTGCCGAAGCTGTAGACCAGCGTCACGAAACCCTTATGCTTGATGGTCAGGTAATCCCCGTACCCGCCGGAGAGGTCGCCTGAGCGGTTGGTCTCGTCCCACCAGTCGAACTGGTAGCCCGCGCCCACGGAGAGGCTCGGACCGACTGGGATGGAGGCACCAAATCGACCAATGACGATGTCGCCCAGGTAGTCGTCCCCTGTGAGGACCTTGCCCGCGTCGTCCTTCAGGCGCCGGAAATCGTCGTCACGGATGTACTTGCCCTTCAGCTCGAGCTTGAGGCCGAAGTCGAAGAGATATGCGGCCTTGAGGACAGCGATCATGGTCTGCCGGTCCTGATCCCGCTTGTATACGCTACGGGGATCCCGTCCCCGGTCGCCGACGTTGGCGTAGTCGTAGAGATCCGTGTCTGTGAAGCCCTCTGAGTAGAGGAAGGTCGGATAGGTCTCGTCTACGTCCCGGCCCTGCATGTTGGTGTCGTATGAGAGCCAGGTAAACTCCGTGTCCAGGTCAAAGCCCCCGATGTTGTAGCGGGGCACAACGGTGACGCCCTGCCAGCCGATGCAGGTCTCGTACCAGGCCTCGTCAAAATCCACGAACTCGTTGGCGAGGTTCAGGGTCGGGAGCTGGCCGCCCTCGATGAAGCCATCGGTGAGGAGGACGTCGTCCTCCCGCCGGGCGCCGAAGATCGAGGCCCAGTCCTGACCGATGCGGAAGCCCTCGGCCTGGAGGCTGAAGCCCACGCCGAAGGGG
>CAYOTU010000437.1:0-3332 GCA_964406905.1 uncultured Myxococcales bacterium
CGATCTCATCGTCTTCGCCGTATAGATAGAGTTCACCTTCGGCAGTGAGCCGCAAGGAGGACTGATCGGGTTCAATCGTTAGAAGTCCCTTCTTTACAAGCGACTCAATGATGGCATTGAGCACTTGGTCACAGTCTTGAAAACGGCACTGTGTCCTGGCAGCGAGCACGTTCTCTGTGAGAACCACATGTCCTTCGGTACGCCCGACGTTTCCAAATATCTCCATGAAATCCCTTTCATACCGAGTCAGTCCGCTCATTCGATTCTCCCTGCGTGTTTGAGTCCCGAAGCTGAAACATGGTCTACCATTCCTACCGAACGCCCTTCCCCTGCAACTCCCAGCGCTCCCAGGCAAGCCAGAGCCAGAGGCCCCTTGTTGACAAGGTAGCGTCGGTGAGGACGCAGGCTGCGAGTACGGCTCCCCACTGGTGTCCTCCAGGGCTACAAAGACTCGCACGAATGCCTTCGAGCCTCTGGCCCTTCAGTTGTTTATGCAGGAGGGACCTTGTTCTGGTCACAATCAGCACAACTTTCTGCTGAAGTTGGTCGGTGATCCCTTCATCGAACAAGGCACTGGCCTATCAGCAGGGGATGGAAACGACTGCGGGCTACAACCGTTCGGTGAGGTATTTCTGGAGGCAGGCGTTCACTTCATCCGAGAGGTTGATGAACTTCACGCCGGTGTGTACCGAGGCGCACCCGAGGCGCACGGTTGCTGGTCGGACGGGCTCCAGCGTGCCTCAGTGTGCGGAGACATCCGCTGAGATGAAGTGGCTCATCCCCGCATAGAACCTGGGGATGCGGCATTATCCGGGGGTTTCCGGGATGACGGGTGAGCTGGCCATGCATCTCCGCCACGTCGGGAACTGAAGCCTTCGATAGATCCATTAATGACGACATCTGCTTTGACCTGGCAGATGAAAACGGGGCGGTGCCCCACTGTTGTTGCGCTTTGCGCGCTCCTCCGTCCCGAACGCGTCCTGCCGAACGCGTCACCGCACAGTTCATGGTGTTCTGAAATCGCTGGGGACTGTATGGAAGTGCCTGCTTTTTCTCACCCCTACTTCGACGGGGAGGGTTGTTTTCTCCCTCCTGTCTCCATGGGATCTCCCTTGTAGCCCAGGGCTTTGAAGTCGATGCCGCCGTCGTGGCAGGCCTCACAGCTCAGCGCCTGGTCTGCGGGCGCCACGCCGTGATTGACGGACATGTACATCTCCGTGGTGACGAACTCGTACTCGCCGCTGTACGGAATGCCGGAAGCGGCGGCCCCCTCCTTCAGCGCCAGGCCCCAGTCAAAAGACTTCCAGTAGGGGTTCGGCCCGGCTTTCGTCCCCGCCAAATGCGGCGACAGGAGGACGTGGAGTTTGGCGTCTGCAGGTTGATCGCCGTGCATAACCTTGAAGGGATACAGCTTCGCGCCCGTGTCATCGATGGTGGCGACGGGGGCCGAGATCGTTACGGGCGTTTTCTCCGGGTCGAAGGAGTCACCCAGGACCATTCTACGGGAGCGACCGTCGTACCACGCCAGGGTGGGGCGGACCCCCTTGGCCCACTTGAACTCCCCCTTCTTCTTGTTGTAGGTGGGCTTCCCGAGCTTGTCCGGCTCTGGTCCCCGGGTGCCGTCGCCCGCCTTTGACCAACGCCAGTCGATCTTCGTGGCCTGTGACCGGGCCATGGTCGGGATATGGCAGGTCTGGCACGCCACGTGCGCCGTGTGTTTTTCGATTTCGTCATCGTCGTGGACCGGGGACTTGTGACAGTTTTGACAGGACAGGCTTCGCTCCATGACGGGGAGGTGGGCACCGGAGCCGGCAATGCAATGGCCTTCGGCCTTGTGACAGTCTGAACACGTGAGGCCCTCACCGCCCATGTGGACGTCCACCTCCGCCGTGGCGTTGAGCAGGCTGGTCCCCATGTTGGGGAGCTTGATGTTGTCGCCACCGCCGCCGAAGAAGTGGCAGGACCCGCAGGACGCCAGGGAGGTTTTTCCGACGTTGCGCGCCACCTTGCCCAGATCCACAGTCGCCTCCGGGACACCGCCGCTCATCTTGGCCTTGCTGTAGGTCCCTGTGCTGTCGTGGCAGGCCAGACAGTCTACACGGGAAGGATCCTCGAAATTAAAGGAGTTGTCCACCCAGCCATAACCGACGTGACACTGGGCACAGCGGCCCTCGTTGCCTGGGACGGCGATGCAGAAGTTGTTCACCAGGTTTCGCTTGCCCACGGTATTCCCGGTGCCATGTCCCTCGACGCCGGGGGTGGGCCCGCTCCAGGTCCAGTGGGCAGTGTGGACCATATCCTTGCCCACCTTGGCGTGGCATTTCAGGCAAGCTCGAGTTACCGAGGGGCCATCGGCGAAGTCGCCCTGGAGCAACCGGCGGTCTGCGTGGGAGTTCTTCGCCGGAGCCTCTTTCGCCGTTGCCTCGGGCTTCACCGCCGGAACCTCGGGCTTCACCGCCGAGGCCTTGGATTGACGATCGGTTGTGGTACTCGTTGGTTTGCCGTTGCACTGGATCAGGAACAACAGTGCGCCTGCGAGTAGAAACACCCCGCGTACGTGTCGCATACTTCCTCCAATTCTTCAGGGATCGGGTCTGAAAATATTCCGTGCCCATCTCGCCATCCATACCACAGAAACAACACTGAGGTATAGGGAGATTGCCCGGCCATCGCGCTGGGCTTTGTTCATGGCTTGGAGGGCGTGTTTCATGATCTGGTCTCGGCAGCAGGCTCGGCGCCGCCTACCCGCGGTACGAGCCGTGACCGTAAGCGTCCGCCGCAAAATAAACAGATCGCACAACCGCAGGCGTACTGCCAGTACGTTGAGATTACGCAACGCAGCGAGAGCGGATGCAGCGGCGGCCGAATGCACTGGTTATTTTGCGGCGGATCCTTACCTTGAGAATGACATGGGAATTTGAACCGATCTTCTTGTCTACAGTTTCCAGCCCGCTTGTGACATGGCCATGAAACGATTCCTGGCCTCGCCGTCCATTTCGGCGTAGGACACATCCAGGGTCACCCCAAGCGGCATCAGCACATCCTGAATGGCGGTTATCAGCATAACGCGAATCGCTTCCGGAATTCCCATCATCGGCAGGACCAACGTCAGCGATGCATTGCGCGCATCCTCGTCGAAGGCCACGTCCCGGACCATGCCCAGTTCCACCAACGTGTTTGCGATCTCGGGATGCTCGATAGCCCCAATGGTCTGTTTTACCGTTTCAATGGTTAGATTTTCCATCAGTCCTCCTCAAAAGGTGTATATAGCAATTGATCACGGCTAGGCATAACGATCCGGGCGGCTGCCGTGCGGGCTCCTGGTGGCGCTG
>CAYOTU010000438.1:0-3319 GCA_964406905.1 uncultured Myxococcales bacterium
GATCGACGACCCAACAGGGGATGAAAACCTTCGGCGCGAAGCCCGGCGTGCTGGAGGAAAATGACTACCTCCTGGACGAGGTCGAGGACGAAGGAACCACGCCAGCGGAATCCACCGAGCACGCGACGATCACCGAGGCCTCCGTTGCGCGGCCAGCGACAGCGTCCACTGACACATCCACCCCCGAGGATTTCGAGAGGGACTCATCCTCTCCCATCGTGGGCAAGGAGTTGACCGATTATAAGCAGCTCATGGGCCATGATTTCCGGTTCCGCAACACCGCAGGCTACATCTTCGGGCCCGTACACTACGAGAACATGGTCAACATGGTGCAGAACGGGGCCGTCTCCGAGGAAGAAGAGGTCTCCATCGACGGGGGTACCTGGCAGCGGGTCCGCGACATCACCTCGGTCCGCCGAATCTCTCCCGCTGAGTCCCTGCGCGAAAAGGGAATCCGGCCAATCTACTCCGGCACCCTCTCGCGATTGATCATCCCGAAGGTCTTCCATCAACTCGCGAGCAGACGCCTCACCGGCAAGCTACGGGTCTTCCGCGGCACCTCCCAGAAGGAGTTCTTCCTCCGGAAGGGCAAGGTGGTGCATATCGCATCCAATCTCAAGCACGAGATCGTCGGCTCCTTCCTGCTGCGCCGCGGCGCTGTGACTCAGGAGCAGATGCGCCAGGCGCTCAGTCGCGCGCAGGAGTTCGGCGGCCGCATCGGCGACACCCTGGTCTCCCTGGGGATCATGAGCCCCTACCAACTCTTCGAACTCCTGGATCTACAGTACCGGGAAAAATTCCTCCAGCTCTTTGAGTGGGATACGGGCGCATACGAGTTCTTCGAGGGAATCCCGTCGCATGTAGAGATGGCCCCAGCGGACGCGTCGGTGTACCACTTCCTCATCGACGGGCTCCGGCGGCACTCAAAGGAAAGTGAGCTGTCCGATTTCCTCGATCCCTTCCGGAACGCGGTGATACACTTGGTGCCCAACCGCCATCTGCGTATCGAGGATCTGCCCCTCAACACAGGGGAGAGCCGGATTCTATCGAAGCTCCGGAAGCACCCCCGGCTGGACGCCATCCAGCTCGAAGCAGAACTCCCGAAGGTCCTCCATCGGGTGCGCTACCTGGTTGTAATGCTGTATCAGTTCGAGTTGGTACAGTTTAAGACCTGAGGTCAGTCGGACCTGAGATCTGTCGGACCTGAGGTTTTTATCTACTTCACTTCTTCGAAGTCCGCGTCGATGACGCTGTCGTCCTGGGGCGCTCCCTGGGGAGCGTCATGGGGGACATCCTGGGGGCCGGGGCCTGCGCCGGGCTCTGCCGGACCGCCGGTCTGCTGGTACATCAACTCTGCGAGGCGGTGGGAGGCCTTCATCAGCTCATCCATCCCGGCCTTGACACGTTCGTGGTCGTCCCCCTTCAGGGCCTCCTTGACCTCAGCGATGGCCTTCTCAACCACGGACACATCTTCACTGGAGAGCTTCTCCTTGAATGTCTCCAGGTTCTTTTCGAGCTGGTAGACCGTGGTGTCCGCCTGGTTCCGCAGCTCGATGTGTTCGCGCTGCTTCTTGTCTTCGGTCTCGTTCTGCTTGGCCTCGTTGACCATGCGGTCGATGTCGGACTCATCCAGGCCGCTGGACGACTTGATGACGATGTTCTGCTCCTTGCTGGTAGCCTTGTCCATCGCCTTCACGGAGAGAATCCCGTTTGCGTCGATATCAAAGGTCACCTCCACCTGCGGGATGCCGCGGGCAGCGGGCGGGATGCCGTCCAGGATAAAGCGTCCGAGGGTCCGGTTATCCCGGGCCATCTCCCGCTCACCCTGGAGCACATGGATCTCCACGCTGGTCTGGTTGTCGGCCGCGGTCGAAAAGATCTCGGTTTTCTTCGTCGGGATCGTGGTGTTGCGGGGAATGAGTCGAGTCATCACCCCGCCCAGGGTCTCGATGCCCAGGGATAGGGGTATCACGTCCAGCAGCAGAATGTCCCCGACATCGCCGGAGAGGACGCCGCCCTGGATCGCCGCGCCGAGGGCCACGACCTCGTCCGGATTGACGCCACGGTGAGGCGCCTTTCCGAAAAACTCCTCGACCTTCTGTAGAACCAGGGGCATCCGTATTGAGCCGCCCACGAGGACGACTTCGTCGATATCCTGGGGCCGCTTGCCCGCGTCCGCCAGGGCCCGCCGACAAGGCTCAAGGGTGCGCTCGACCAGATCCCCGACAAGCTGCTCCAGCTTCGCACGGGTGATCTTGAGGGTCATGTGCTTCGGGCCGGCCGCGTCCGCTGTGAGGAAGGGCAGGTTGATGTCGGTCTCCATGGTGGAGGAGAGCTCGGTCTTGGCCTTCTCCGCGGCCTCCTTGAGGCGCTGGAGGACCATCTTGTCCTCGGAGACATCAAGGCCCGTGTCCTTCTTGAACTCTGCGATGAGGAACTCGATGATCCGCTGGTCCAGGTTGTCGCCGCCCAGGTGGGTGTCGCCGTTGGTGGAGATCACCTCGACCACGTTGTCGCCCACCTCGAGGATCGAGATGTCGAAGGTCCCGCCGCCGAAGTCATAGACAGCGATGACCTGGTTGGTCTTCTTGTCCATGCCATAGGCCAGGGCCGCTGCGGTGGGCTCGTTGATGATGCGTTTGACCTCGAGGCCCGCTATGCGGCCAGCGTCCTTTGTGGCCTGCCGCTGGGAGTCGTTGAAGTACGCGGGGACCGTGATCACCGCCTCGGTAACCTCCTCGCCCAGGTAGGCCTCCGCAGCCTGCTTGAGCTTCTGGAGGACCTTGGCCGAGATCTCCGGGGGTGAGAAAATCTTGCCCCGGATATCCACCGCTATGTCGCCGTTCTTGGCGGGCACGCTCTTGTAGGGCACCATGCCGATCTCCTCGGCGATCTCCGAGTGCTTGCGCCCCACGAAGCGCTTGATGGAGAAGACCGTGTTCTCCGGGTTGGCGACGGCCTGGCGTTTGGCCACCTGGCCTACCAGGACCGCCCCCTTCTCGTCGAACCCGACCACGGATGGTGTCGTACGCGTGCCTTCCTGGTTCTCAATGACCTTCGCTTCGGAACCCTCCATCACAGCGACACAGGAATTGGTGGTCCCGAGGTCGATGCCGATTATCTTGCCCATATCTATTTCCTCCTGTCTCGGGGAATGTCCCGTTCGTGAAATCTGAGGCTAAAGTAATGGGCCATCCGGGTCTGTCAAGCATGGCCTCGATCCGAGCAGCGAGCTTGTCGAGGACTGCCCAAATCCACCACCTTCCCTGCGATTCGCCCGTCGATACGGTGCCTTGTGCTGCGTTGCCTTCACCGAGTT
>CAYOTU010000439.1:0-3316 GCA_964406905.1 uncultured Myxococcales bacterium
GATCGCGCTACAGGACGAGCAGGGTGACAAGGTCCTCCTGAGCCTCATCGACGACCCGGATGACATAGTGAAACTCGCCGTAGTCAAGGCCATCGGCGTCCGAGGGATCAAGGAGGCCATGGAGAAGCTCAAGTTCCGGGTGAACCATCGGGACCTGGAGATGCGACGCGCTGTCCTCGCTACCATCGTGTCCCTCAACGAGACCCCCGAGGACCACAAGCAGTTCCTCCAGGTATATCAGAAAGCGATCTTTGATGCGGACCCGGAGATCAAGATAGCGGGTCTCACAGGGATCCAGTGGATCAACGACCCCAACGTGGTCGCGCTGCTCACCGACGGCACCCTGAAGTTCCACAATGATCCCCGGGTCCGCGCTGCCACGATCCTGGCGCTCGGCCGCTCACGAGACCGACACGTCGTCGAAGACATCGCGCGCGGCCTGGCCCTCACCGAGCCGCCAGAGGTTCAAAGAAGCGCGATCATCGGCCTCAAACTCATGGGCCACAAGAAGGGCCTCCAGCCCTTGCAAGAGTTCATCATCGCCAGCGACGACGAGGAGCTCATCGAGCTGGCGAAGGAATCCATCAACATAATCGAAAATCCCCCGAAGTCCCTACTCGACGAGTAGGCCTCCCACGCGAATTACTGAAAGGACCTCGTCTCGGCTGAAACCGAGATCCATGGCAACCTCCTCGCCGCGGGGGATGGCCTCCGCGTTGAGGATAAGGCGCAGCAGGCCTGGCGCAACGGGGATGCACCCGGGGATCTGGTCCTGCGCCGGTATGGTCACTTCCTGAATCGCGGGAGAGAGGTCCTTGAGGCGGCCCTTGCGCTCGCATTGAAGGCCATCTGAGGCCCAGCGTTTACGAGCCGCTTCGATCACCGCGGGATCCACGGGCCGGGCCAGGCGCAGGAGCCACTCATAAGCCCGGGGCACCTTGGGCTTCGGCCCCTCACGGAGCACTAAGCGCAGAACCTCGACACCCTCGATCATTACCTCCTGGAGTTCCGCAACCAGGGCGTCCCAGCCACACGCGGGCATCCCCAGGAAGGTCACCTCGATCCACTCGTCCAGTCCCCAGGCTCCCAGGGCAAGGCTCGGCCCCGCGGAGGTCTTCAATCGCGGGTGATAGCCCTTGGTATATGCCATGGCATATCCGGCCCGCCGCAAAGCCCGCCCGAGGCTCCGCTGGAGATCGAGGTGACCCAGTACAGTCGAAGGAGGAAGCCGGCGGTAGTGGACCCGCACAACAACAGGATCCACATCCAAGCCGGGAGCCTGCGACCGTGGATTCGTCTTATCCTGCGACCGTGGCTCCGGAAGCGACGAACACGGCAACCCGCATCCGCTGCACATCGTCATGTCCCTTCCGGGATCACAAGCTGACGTCATCTCCCCCGTCTCAGACCGCCGCCACTCCTTTCGCAACCAAGCCTTCGTCACCCCGAGATCCACATGATCCCAGGGCAAGGCCATGTCCAGGTCCATCCCGACAAGATACTTTGCTGCGTCCGGCAGGACCGCGGCCTCCGCTGCCTCCCAGATCCCCTGGTCAAAAACCTCCCTCCATCCATCGAACCGAGCCCCGCGCCGCCAGGCATCCTCCAAGAGCCCCGCCACGGCCCGGTCTCCCCGAGCAAGAATCGCCTCAAGACGTGACGTGGCAGGATCGTGCCACTTGAGGCCCACGTCCCGGGGCAAACGGCTCCTGAGCAACTGAACCTTGGCCGTCAGCTTGTCCGCGTCGTCCATCACCGCCCACTGGAACGGAGTCTGGGGCCGCGGTACGAAGAGGCTGCACGACACCACCAGGCGGAACCGTCCGCCCCGGAGGCGCCGCCCGATGGCCCGCACCTCCCGGGCGAGGCGCGCAATCTCCAGGACTTCCTCCTCGGCCTCCTTGGGAAGCCCCAGCATGAAGTAAAGCTTCACCCGGTTCCACCCGGCACGGCACATGCGGTCCACCGCACCGAAAAGATCCTCGTCCTTGACGTCCTTGTTGATCACTCCCCGCAGGCGCTGGCCCGACTCAGGTGCGAGGGTGAGGCTCGAAGTCCGGCCCTCGGCCATGACCTTGAGCACCTCTTCGCTCACGCCGTAAGCCCGCAGGGACGAAACCGAGAGGCTCGCATGGCTGTCAGCCAGCAGGGGCCGCAACGCTGTCACCAGCCCGCCCAGGTCCCGACGATCAGCGGTGGAGAGGCTGGACAGCCCCACCTCCTCCATTCCCGTCGCTGATACCCGATCACGGGCCTCGGCCAGGAGCGCATCGGTGCTCCGCTCCCGGAAGGGCCGATAGTAGACACCTGCCTCGCAGAATCGACAGCTCTGGGGGCAGCCCCGCGCTATCTCCAGGGAGACCCGGTCAAAGACCGCCTCCACCGCAGGCACGGGAAAGGCCCGGAGGTCCGGCGCCTGGTCCATGTCCCGGATCCACTGACGCTGCACCGAAACCCCGGAGACGATCCCGAGGCCGGTGGCCGCTTGGATCTCGACGGGGTGCAGGGACGGGACGTAGACACCGGGAAGTTGGTCGAGTCGGGGCAGCACCTCGGCCCGCCCAGCGCCGGGGAAGCCCAGCGTCTTCAGCGTCTCGATGAGGGACGCCATCAGGACCTCGCCGTCCCCCACGAACACCGCGTCGAAGAAGGGCGCAATGGGCTCGGGATGGGCCGCACCAGGGCCCCCGGCGATAACCAGGGGTCCATCGGGCGCCCGGTCGGCCGTGTGAAGGCCGACGCGTCCCAGGTCCAGAAGCGTGAGGACATTCGTATAGGTCAGCTCAAAGGGCAGGGAGACCCCCACCACGTGGAACTCGTCCATAGGGAGCCCCAGATCCCGAGAACTGAGAGCGGCGCGGCCCGCGCGGATGTGCGGCTCCATGTCGATCCAGGGAGCGAAGAAACGGTCCACGAAGACCCCGGGGGTCGCACGCAACAGGCTGTACAGGATCATCAGGCCAGCGTTGGACATGCCGACCTCGTACGCGTCGGGGAACACCATCGCGACCCGCAGGTCACCCGCGGCAGGCGGTACGGGCGGCACGGCGAAATACTCGCCCCCCGCGTAGCGTCCGGGCATGCGCATCCCCAGGCGGATCAGTTCCTCGACCCTGCTCATGAACCCTCCCCCATTTTCCCCGCACCCCCTGCTAGGTCTCCTGCCAGGGCCAGGAGACCGTCCGGAGTAAGACGGGTGCTGCGGGACACGCCGTTCAGGACCACCACGATCGAGCCCCCACGGATAAGGTGCAGGCAAAAGCCCTGGGCTCCGCGGGTGACCAGGCGGACGCGCCCCGGCGTGTCATCAGAATCC
>CAYOTU010000440.1:0-3316 GCA_964406905.1 uncultured Myxococcales bacterium
TCCACATCAGAAGCGACCCCGCCGTCTTGCTTGGGCTCATCTTCTCCGCCGCGTCCTGGACATCGACTAAGCCAGGCTCTCGGTACCGCCAGCCCCCTGACAAAACCATGACATTCATCCTCCAAGCTTGTCCCAGTGATGTCGGTACCGACAAACACAGGAGGCATGGATGGAACGACTACGAGCAAGGCTGAAGAGGCTCCTCGGGCGATTCTTCTACACGATGGTGGGGTGGTCCATGGAGCCCCTGCCACAGTACCCCGGTGAGAAGTTCGTGGTCGTGTGCTTCCCGCACACATCATTCCTGGACGGCTGCCTGGCCTTCGCATCCATGGCTGCGCTGGGCCGAGAAGGCAACATCATCGTTAAGCAGGAAGCCTTCAAGGGTCCGCTGGGCCTCCTGCTACGCCTCCTGGGCGGGATCCCGGTGGAGCGTGGCAGCAGCGGGGCGCTCGTGAGCAGGATGGTCCGGGAGTTCCGGCGCCGAAATCGGTTCTTCCTGGGGATCACCCCGGAAGGCACCCGAGGCCGGGTGGACCGGCTCAAGAGCGGCTTCTGGCACATCGCGAAGCAGGCGGAGGTGCCCATCCTGTGCTGGTACATTGACCAGGAGGCTCACCGCACCCGCTGGCTGGGTCTGGTGCACCCGGGAGACGACATCGATGAGGATCTGCGGTCGATCCGCTTCATCTACGAGGCCGCAGGGTGCGCCTGGCCCTCAGGCCCCCTCCCCCCGGCCCCGGTGTCGCCATGAGGGAGACAGTGAAGCGCGGAGCGCGCTTGCGGGAGCCATTCAGCGGCCTCTCCCACCTGGCAGGCTGTCTCGCTGCGATCGGCGGCCTCGTGCACCTGGTGCTCCTTGGGCGGGAAACCGGGGACCCGTGGCTCCTGGGCTCGGTCACGATCTACGGGGCCACCTTGGTGCTCATGTTCCTCAGCAGCAGCCTCTACCACCTCCTGCCCGTGGGGCCCCGGGCGCAGCGGCACCTGCGCATCACGGACCACCAGATGATCTACCTCCTCATCGCGGGCTCCTACACTCCGATCTGTCTGGGGCCCCTGCGCGGGTGGATCGGCTGGAGCCTGCTGGGAACGATCTGGGGCATGGCCGCGCTCGGCATGGTGATGAAGGTGCGCCGATTCTCCCTGGCCCGGTGGCTGTCAGTCCTCCCCTATGTAGTCATGGGATGCCTGGTCCTCATTGCGGTCCACCCCATGGTCCAGAAGATCTCCCCGGACGCACTGCCGTGGCTCGCTGGAACCGGCGTTGCCTACCTGCTGGGTGCGGTGGTCTACACCACCCGAAGGCCCGACCCGTTCCCAGGGGTCTTCGGCTTTCACGAGCTATGGCACCTGTTCGTCATCGGCGGGAGTTTCTGCTACTACTGGTTCGTCTCCCACTACCTGACGACGTCGAGCCCTCTGGTCAACGGGACCATTGCCGCATGAACCGGACCCCGGGGGCCCAGGGGACATGTCGGCCTGTACTGCGCCGCATGTTCTGGTGGATAATCAATTCCATGAGGAGTCTCTGGAAAAACAAGGGGCCGTCTCAACGCGACAGCTTGAGCATAAAGGCGGTGGTCGTCGCGCTCACCGCGGGGGTCTTCATGCCGATCCTGCTCTCCACCTCGGTGGGCATCGTCACCCTCGCGCTGGGGGAGCGATCGGATCCCCTCATCGTCGGGGTGCTGATCATCTCGTTCACCGCGGCGGGCATCGGCGGCGCAACGGCCCTGACAGTGCTCCTCGGCAGGCGAGCGCGGCGCTCGCGGATCCAGGCGGACCTGCTGGCCAACGTGAGCCACGAACTCCGAACCCCCCTCACCACGATTCGCCTCTACGCGCAGACCCTCCGTTCCGGTCGCATCGCAGCGGACCCCGCGCGAACCATCGAGAGCCTGGACGTCATCGTGCGGGAGACCGAGTGGCTCGAGGCGATGATCGAGCGGATCCTTACCTGGCGTGCTGCGGCACGGGATCTGCCTCCAGTCCCCTTGGAGAACGCCACAGTCGGCCCCGCAGTGGGCTTGGCGCTGGAGCGGTTTCGGCGCATGATCGACCCGACCTCTGCCACCCTCGAGATCTCCCTGGAGAGTCGGGCCCCTGTGCAGATCGGCGCGGACATGATCACCGTGGCGGTCCTCAATCTTCTTGTGAACGCGTTTCGCTACGGTGGCCCGAAGCCCTGGATTGCGCTACGCACCCGGGACCTGGAGGACGCAGTGACGATCGAAGTGGAGGACCGGGGGGTCGGCATCCCCCATCGGGACCAACGACGAGTGTTCTGCGCGTTTCACCGCGTCCGGCGAGACGGGCCCGGGACTCCCCCGGGCACCGGGCTGGGCCTCGCCATCGTGGACTTCGTAGTGAAGGCCCACGGCGCGGTGATCACCTTGGACTCCACGCCGGACCGCGGGAGCCGCTTCACCATCACCCTCTCTCGGTCATCAAGCGAGGGGCATCGTGCTCCCGAAGGTCAGACATGAGCCGTCAGGAACGCGACCAACCCAAGACGATCCTCGTGGTGGAAGACGACGACGCGCTGCGGCGCGGCCTGGTGATGAACTTCGAGCTCCAGGGGTACCGGGTCCTCTCAGCCGTGGACGGCGAGCAGGGGCTTCGCCGGGCCTTCGACGAGGAGCCGGACCTCATCGTCCTGGACATCATGCTGCCGCACTGGAACGGCCTGGAGGTCCTGGAGGAGCTACGGGGACGTGGGCGGCAAGTGCCGGTGCTGGTCCTCTCGGCCAGAGGCGCGGTGGGGCAGATCGTCGAGGGCCTTCGCCTAGGCGCGGACGACTACATGACCAAGCCCTTCCAACTCCAAGAGCTCCTGGCTCGGGTGGACGCGCGCCTTCGGCGTCAGGGCCTGGACGAGGATCGGGAGGGGACCGTCGAAAGCGGCCCGATGACGCTGGATCCCACGGCCCGGGTGGCCCTGATCTCCGAGCATCAGGTGGATCTCACCCGCAAGGAGTTCGATCTCCTGTTGTTGCTGATCCGAGGCCGTGGACGGGTCTACAGCCGCGAGGAGATCGTCGAGCGGATCTGGGGTTGGGAATACGAGGGCACCCGACGCACCGTGGACAACACGGTGCTCTCCGTGAGGAAGAAACTCGAGGGAGCCCCGGACGTGGCAGCGATGTTGACCACCGTATGGGGCGTCGGTTATAGATGGGGCTAGGGAAACGGAATCGGGTAGCCAGGGGCAGTCGCCCACCCCCAGTTCCCACACCACCGTGCGTACGGTTCGGGAACCGGGATCGGGTAGCCAGGGGCAGTCGCCCACCCCCAGCTCCCACACCACCGTGCG
>CAYOTU010000441.1:0-3313 GCA_964406905.1 uncultured Myxococcales bacterium
ACACGAGGCACCCCCCAAGGTGGTGTCATCAGTCCGTTGCTGGCCAACCTCTTCACCCCCGGGTACAAGACATTACGACAAGGCCGACGTTCGATGGAGGGCCACGCCTATCATCTCCGTACCAGCGTCCGATACCCGGACGACGCTTTGCTCGTAGGCTCCTTGGCAAATGCTGTTGTGGAATCACTCCTCGCCTGGCAGGACACAGCACGCTTCTTACTTCTGGCATTCGTCGTGATGCCGGATCATGTTCACGTTCTCGGCATCAAAGCCGGTGCCGAAGATCTCGGCCGTCTGTTTGGTAGAGGGAAGGGCTCCTCGTCCTTGAAAGTCAATCGCATCCTCGGTCGATCGGGAGCGTTCTGGCAGGATGGCTTCTACGACCATCTTGTTCGACGAGAAGAGGATGTCGCTTCCATCGGTCGGTATATCGAGCACAATCCCGTTCGACGTGGCCTTGTTGTCGCGCCTGAGGTTTTCCCGTACTCCAGCGCATGTCCTTGTCTGGTCGAACAGTTGCGTGGCCGGAGGTGGCTCGTCGATGGGATGGAAGGGGATTGATGAGGCAGGTTGGTGATTCGAATCGGGGCTGAAGCCCCTCCCACAATCGGGGCAACATCCGGGAAGCCCCTCCTACAAGTTGCAAGAAGCGGTTTTGTGGGAGGCCCTTCAGGGCCGATTCAGGGCTGAAACCCCTCCCACGGTGACGAAATGCATCCGACGACTTTGCGATTGCCTTGTCGTCTCTGCTGCTTGCCTCGCGGGTGTGGTTATGGTACCTGAAACCGGGTGTCGGACGGGCCGACCCCAACCCGACCGGAGGCCGGGAACCATGAAGAACATTTCGAGCCTCGGCCGTGCAGCGGCCGTCACGATCCTTGCTATAACCCTCCTGACGGTTCCGAGCCGCGCGTTCGCTTGGGCGAACCTCGATGTTCGCGGCTGGCTGTCCAGGCCCGGGGTCAAGCTCCTGGCGGTGGAGTTCTACGCTACTTGGTGTAGCCCCTGCATGAAGGCAGTTCCGCAGTGGAAGAAGCTCCACGAGAAGTACCGCTCCAAGGGGCTGCGCTTGGTGGTGGTTTCGGTCCAGGACCAGGGTGCGTGCGCGTCCCCCGACTGGAGTCCGGACCGTGTGATCTGCGACGAGGACGGGACCCTCCAGCAGGCATGGAAGGCGAACAACCTGCCCCAGGCATTCCTCTGGTCATGGCAGGGTAACATGCTGGTCTCCCACGGGGACGTGGACCAGGTGGAGAAGGCCATCGAGGCCTACTTCGAGCGGGTCCCCAGGATCCTGGTCGCTGATCCCAAGGACGGAGGAGGCGCGCTGCTCGCGGACGGCGCGGGGCTCAAGCGCATGGTGCGCTCTGAGCTGAGCCGGGTGGCGAAGCTCGACATCGTCGCTGACAAGGAGACCCTCGAGGAGCTGCGGGCCCTGCGCAAGGAGGGCTATAACCCCAACTTCGACACCAAGACAGCGTGCAAGCTAGGCGCGGAGGTCTCCCCGAATACCAAGCTCGATATCACCCTTCGGGACAGCGGGAAGATTCAGCGCCTCTACCTGGAGCTGTTCTCCGTTGAGAACGGCTGCCTCACAGCGTCCGCAAAGGCGCCCGTGATGCAGGGGGACCTGGACACAGCGGTGGTGGAGGCCGTGAACCAGCTCGTGGTCCACCTGGCCGGCAACGTGACAATGCCCGGCCGCTCTACGGTGGGTGCGAAGCCCGCAATGATCGGCGAGACGAACATCGGGGAGACAGCGACGGATTGGAACCCCGAGGCATCGGAGATGGTCATCGCCAACTTCGAGTCTGAGCCGGGCGGCGCGCTGGTGATGCTCGACGGTGACCTGCTTTGTCAGGACACTGCCAAGGGCTGCAGCCGCATGATCGCACCGGGCCAGCACCGGGTCTCCATGAAGCTGGAGGGATACGCTGACCGGACCGAGACCGTGGAGATCGGCAAGGACACGGTCCTCCGCTGGTCCCTGGAGGCCACCTTCGGCATCCTCACGGTTACCTCGACGCCGCCAGGGCTCCCCGTCCTGCTGAACAAGAAGGAGATCGGGCGCACGCCCATCAATGCCCGGCGCATTGTGCCGGGGCCCTACGAGGTCCTCATCGCGGATCCCTGCTGGTTCGAGAAGGGGCGGCGGATCGTGGTCCGCAAGGGTGAGGACGAGACCGTGGCGCTGGAGATGCAGCCCAAGGTCGGTGCGATCAAGGTGACCGCCACCGACGCGCAGGGCAACGCGGTGATGGGTGACGTCTACGCTGACGGGCAGATGGTGGGGACCGCGCCCGGAACCTTTAAGGTGAACGTCTGCACTAAGCAGGTCTCCGTGCAGGGCGTGGCCGGCGGTTGGACCGGCGCGGTCACTGTCCCGGAGAAGCAGGTCGTGGACGTCGAAGCGAAGCTGGTCAGTGGAGTCGTAGCGGCCGAGGTCACCCCGCCGCCGGTCGTTCCCACCCCCACGACGAGCAAGAGCGGAAAGAAGCCGAAGAAGAAGCCGAGCGGTAAATACCAGGCCTGGACCGTGGGCGTCCTGGGCGGCGTCAACGTCTGCACCTATATCGGCGATGACGTGCCGTCGGGCGCTGAGCCCCTGGTGGGCTGGGCAGTGGGACCGACCTTCAACGTCCATATGGGGAAGGGGTTCTTCGCCCAGGTTGAGCTGCTCTATTCCCGTAAGGGCGCCAAGCAGGGTATCGATCTCTCCGATGGTGGATTCGGCGTCGAGGACATCACGCCCAAAGAGCTCTTCATGGACTACGTCGAGTTGCCCCTCTACGTGAAGTGGTTCACCAGCACCAGCCTCGTTCAGTGGTACCTGGCGTTCGGCGGCTACGTCTCGTTCCTGGTCAACCACACCGATCTTTTCGACGAACGGTTCCTCAATGAGGTCGACGGCGGCCTGCTCCTGGGCGGTGGCATGGCCTTCGGGACGCCGCCCGGGACGTTCTTCATGGATCTGCGCTACGACTTCGGCCTGGCTAAGATCTTCGATACCGAAGGCGGCGCGAACGACATCAAGCTTGGTAGCTTGGGCTTATACTTCGGTTTCCAGTTCTAGTTCGTCGCGCCGTAGGCGCCGTCCTGGCCGTCGCTGCCGTTTACGCCCAAGGACTTGCCGCCGTTGCCGCCAGTGCCGGGCGCGCCTGCCAGGGTGAAGTCGTTGGTGCCCAGCCAGCCCTGGACTGTCCCCGCAGGGACATCGTAGGCATAGAGGTCGAAGGAGGGGCCTCCGCAGCCGCCGCCGCCGCCGCCACCGTGGCCTCCGCGGCCGCCGCCGCCACCCCAGCCGCCGCCGTCC
>CAYOTU010000442.1:0-3298 GCA_964406905.1 uncultured Myxococcales bacterium
TGCGACGGCCCTTCTCGTCCTCTCACCAGATCACCTTGGGGCGGGCCACAAGCAGCTCGAATCCCTCGCGCCGCATGTTCTCCAGGAGGATCCCCAGGTGGAGCAACCCCCGCCCGGAGACCACGAACTCATCGCCCCGCTCCTCCATACGGAGGGCCACATTGGACTGTAGCTCGAGGTTGAGACGGTTCCGAATCTGGCGACTGGTGACGAAGGTTCCGTCCCGCCCGGAGAACGGCCCGTCGTTGGCCCGAAAGGACATGTGAAGGGTCGGCTCGTCGATGGCTACCGTGGGCATGGGTCGCGGGTGCTGGGGGTCGGTGATCGTGACGCCGATGTCCATGCCGTCCAGGCCAACTGCGGCGAAGAGATCCCCTGTCTCGATCCGCTTCACCTCATTCCGTCCGAGGCCTTCGAAGCGAAAAAGCTGTCCGATGCGCTGGACCTTCTGCGAGCCGTCCCGGGCCACCACGATCACGTCTTTTCCGGACTCCAGGACCCCGGCGAAAACCCGGCCGATGCCGATGCGCCCCACATAGTCATTGTAGTCCAGGGAGGTGACCTGGGCCTGAAGCGGCCCGTCGGCTTCCAGCTTCGGAACCGGGATATGGGTGATGATAGCGTCGAAGACAGCGTGGATGTCGCCCCCCTCGCCGTCCACGGGCAGGTCGGCCTCGTCCGTAGTGGCCCAGCCCTGCTTCGAGGATGCGAAGACCACGGGAAAATCCAGTACGTGTTCGTCCGCTCCCAGGTCCACCAGGAGGTCAAAGACCTCGGAGATCACCTCGTGGGGGCGGACCTCCGGACGGTCCATCTTGTTGATCACCACCACCGGAGCCAGGCCCTTGTCGAGGGCCTTGGACAGGACATAGCGGGTCTGGGGCATCACCCCCTCGTACGCGTCCACCAGCAGAAGGACCCCGTCAGCCATCTTGAGGACCCGCTCGACCTCGCCGCTGAAGTCCGCGTGACCCGGGGTGTCCACAATGTTGATGTGGTACTCCGTGCCGGTCCGATCCGTGTACGCGATAGCGCAGTTCTTTGCCAGGATTGTGATGCCACGCTCACGTTCGAGGGGATCAGAGTCCAGGATGCAGTCCCCGTTCAGCTCTCCCCGTCCGAACTGCCCGCTCTGGCGGAGGAGTTGGTCCACCAGGGTCGTCTTCCCGTGGTCCACGTGTGCGATGATAGCGACGTTACGGATATCTTGCTGTCCCATGGTGCCCCTTCCCCCCGCCCGCACTGCAAGCGGCGATTTCGGGCGCGCACCCTACTCTTGGGAGGGGAGGCTGTCAATGTTCGATGGAGGAAGCGCGCATCCGGCTCTTCTCCCTGGATCCGAGATCCTTGTCCCGAAGAACCCAATCTGGTACCCTGATTTGAAAGTTGTGGGAGGATCAGAGATGAAGACTATTTCGCTCATCGTCGCACTTGGGATTCTGACCAGTTGCGGCAGCAGCACCACGCGTGTCGAGTATCCGGACGTCGGGGGCTTCGATTTTACTCCAGGGCAAGACAACTTCGTCCCGGAGAACGATACGGATCAACCGTATCCCGACGGCACCGGCACCCCCGCGCTGGGCCTCCTGGAATACTTTGACAACTACGGCGACGATCAGAAGGCCTGCCAGGGCTTCCAGAACCCGCCGGACAACACCATGAAGATCGATCACTGCCAGTTCGATATGGCATACAACCAGACTCGCACCTTCCAGGTGATCTACTTCGAAAAGCAGGACGACGGCACCATGGTACCCACGGCCTCCCAGGAGATCGAATGGGAGCTGCTCAACGCTGACTCGGAGACTGACACTCCCATCGCCACGTTGGACGCGTTCAACACGGGCACCAACCCCGCGGGGATCGCACAGGTAAAGGTCCAGACCTATGAGAAGCCCGGACAGTTCGCGCTGAAGGCGCGGGTAGTCGGCTCGAAATTCGAGATTCCCCCGCTCTACTTCGACATCGTCGTCGAACCCAAGCAGGTCGAGCCCCTCTCGGTCAAGGTCGTCTACAACGGCGGCAACACAGCGATTAACAAGTTCAAGGCCTACCTCTTCTCCCAGGACGTCTCCAACCCGAAGATGTGCCCGGACATCGAGGCCGAGCACATGCCCCCCGCGGACAAGGCCAGCTCCGAACTGCCCCTGTCCAGTTCAGCGAAGTTCATGAACTTCGCTGACCTCTCGCCGGACCATCCCGTGACTTACACGGTCTGCGCCGTAGCCTTCAAGTCAGGCTCCTCCGCGGTGGAGGGCTATGGCTGCGACGACGTAAACGGCGTGGTCGAGTTCGGCAAGTCCACGGTGGTCACCATCGAATTGAAGGACCTGCCGCCCAAGTACAAGGGCAAGTTCAACGTCGTCAACCACTTCAACATGATCAGCGCGCTCCCGGACGACATAGAGATGGTGGTCAACGTCATCCTCGATTTCTTCAACAACCCGATGGCAGCGCTTCTGGAGCTGACCTGTATTCTGGGCGAGGACGCGCTCGCCGAGGTCTGCAACCTCTTCTTCATCCATCCGGATGAGCCGGACATCGACGAGCTGACCCCCATCGGCAGCATGGCAGCGGACCTGATCAACGCGCTCTTGCTCAGCCTCCTCGAGGGCACCATCGGCGAGGACATCATCTTCACCGGAAAGGACGTCGGCAACATCCTGAAGGACCTCGAGATCCTCTCTTACATCGAGTTCAAGACCGAGCCCGACGAGTTCGGCCATTGGTACGAGGGAGACACGGAAGAGGAATGGCATACGGTGCAATTCCAGTGGACCCTGGGCCAGGAATGCCAGTGGGACGACCCGAACTGCGGCCTCAAGAGCTTCTCCTTCAACACCATCGGTCAGGACGTGGTTGTCTCCACCTTTGAGGCGGAGATTCCGGGCTACATCCAGGGCGAATTCTACGACCTGATCATCTATCCCCACCCCTTGGACTTCAAATACGGGGCCTTCCTCAACTACATGATCCAGAAGGTGCTCCTGCCCATGGTAGCGGGTGACGGCTCCGACGGGCTCCCCGTAGTGGACAGCTACGAGAAGTTCATCATGTCCCTCCTGGGGGGCAAAGAGTGCCTGGTTCAGTACAACTGCTGCGACATCTTCTCAGAGAGCCTGGCGGATCCGGGCTCCTGGATGTACCCGGTCATCAACGCGGGCTGCGATGCGCTGATCCCCATGGGCGCCGCGTACCTGGAGTCCTTCCTCGTGGGACTGGACACCGATACGGGCGACACCTTCACCCTCGCCACCAAGGAAGGGGTCCCCTGCAAGCTCTACGACGACAACCAGGA
>CAYOTU010000443.1:0-3295 GCA_964406905.1 uncultured Myxococcales bacterium
TCTCTGGTGGCAGGCAGCGATAGCGCTGGACCACGGAGAGAGAGCCCGTGACCTCACCGCCATGGCCAAACTCCACGCGGCCCAGGCCGCGGCCAAGGTCACCAATGGCTGCCTCCAACTTCTTGGGGGCGCGGGCTGTTTCGACGGGGCCGACGCTGCGCGCCGTGTCGGTGATGCGCGCGTTGCCGCTATTCGGGGGGGGCCCGACGAGTTGATGCGCGCTATCGCGGCCAAGGAGTTCCTCCGCCGCCTCGAGGTAGCGGGGATGATGACATGATCGATTTCAGCCTCACGGAAGAGCAGCGGATGATCCGCGACATGGTCCGGGAATTCGCCCGGGATCGCCTGAAACCCCGGGCCCGATATCTGGACGAGACCGGGGAGTTCCCCGTGGACACCTTACGCGAGATGGGCGAGTTAGGCCTCATGGGTGTTAATGTCTCGGGTAACTACGGCGGCACCGAGGCCGGCGTCGTGGCATACAGTTTGGCGATGACTGAGATAGCAGCGGCCTGTGCAGCCACCGCGGTGACCGTCAGCGTGACCAACATGGTCGCGGAAATCATCCAGAAGTACGGCAGCGAGGAGCAGAAGCGCACCCACATTCCCGCCATATGTTCCGGTGACGCTGTCTGTGGCGCCTTTGCTCTCTCTGAGACCGGGGCGGGATCCGATGCGGGCAGCCTCCGCTGCCGCGCGGTGAAGGATGCTGACGACTACGTACTCAACGGGGAGAAGCTATGGATCTCCCACGGCGGATATGCAGGGGTCACCTTGCTCATGGCCCGCACCGGCCAACCTGGCCCCAGGGGTATCTCCGCGTTTCTCATGACCCCGGACATCCCCGGATTCTCCGTGGGCAGAAAGGAGGACAAGATGGGCCTCCGAGGTTCCAATACGGTGAGCCTGATCCTCGAGGATGCCAGGGTTCCGGCAGCAAACCTCCTGGGTAAGGAGGGCATGGGCTTCCGTATCGCCATGACAGCGCTCGACGGCGGGCGTATCGGCATCGGTTCTCAGGCCCTCGGCATAGCGCGCGCAGCACTGGAAGATTCGGGGCTCTACGCGCAGGAACGGGTCCAGTTCGGTCGGCCCATCGCTACCCTTGAGCAGATCCGGGACATGCTCGGGGATATGCGTACCTCGTGGGAGGCTGCCCGTCTCCTGACCCTGCGCGCCTCGTGGCGAAAGGAGCAGGGCCTCCCCTTCACCCGGGAGGCCTCCCTGGCGAAATTGTACTCCACCGAGATAGCAAACCGGATCTGCCAGGATGCGGTCCAGATTCACGGTGGCTTTGGTTATGTAAAAGAATACGATGTCGAACGCTATTACCGTGACGTCCGTGTGACGACGATCTACGAGGGCACCAGCCAGGTGCAGCGGATCGTCGCAGCACGGGAGTCCTTCAAGGCCGAGGTCGGAGAGGAGAGAACATGAGCGAGCGCAAGATTCGAGTGTTGGTGGCCAAGCCCGGTCTCGATGGGCACGATCGCGGCGCAAAGGTCATTGCGCGTGCACTGCGGGATGCGGGAATGGAGGTGATCTACACCGGACTGCACCAGACCCCGGAGATGGTGGCAGCGGCCGCTGTCCAGGAAGACGTGGATGTTGTCGGACTGTCAATCATGTCCGGCGCGCATACCCACCTGGTGCCCGAAATCATTCGGCTCCTCAAGGAGATGGGCGCAGGCGACATCCCAGTCCACCTCGGAGGAATCATCCCCAACCAGGACTTCGCCGAGATGAAGCGCCTGGGGGTCAAGGGAATCTTCACCCCCGGCGCCACCCTGGACAAGGTTGTCAGACAGGTCAGGGCAGCGGCAGAGGAAAAGTGGGCCGCAGAGGACGCATGATCCTTTCCGCCAGCCGGCGCACCGACATCCCGGCCTGGCACAGTGAACTGCTTATGGACGCGCTTCGGCGCGGCTGGATCGAGACAGGAAACCCATTCCGCCCCAGCCAGCGCCCGGCATGCCGCTGCGGGGCATCGAAGGATATCGGCGTTTACGATACCTGCCGGGGGGGCTGCCTGTACTGCTACGCTTGCGCAGGTACGCAAGGCACCATAGAATCACTGACATGAAAATTAAGGCCTTCATCGTTGAGTTCCAGGAAGCGTTTGATTTCGTGCAGACCTACCGCACCCTCCTGCGCAACAACCGCTTCGTTCTCCGTACCCGAGTACCGCTGGAGTTGGGCGAACGAGTGAAGGTCCGGTTCAACACACCCGACGGCAACGGCGTTACCATCCGATGCAAAATCGCCACGCAGATCGATGATCAGGCATGGGGCATCACCCTGCCGAAAAGCGAGGACACCGTCTGGCTTCAGGAAAAGGCGGTGGATACGGAGAAGCGCCTCGGCCCAGCGGCCCAACGCCTCCCGAAGGCCGCTGCAGATGATGACTGGAAGAGCACTCGGTCAGGAACCGAATCGAAGGCGTCAAGCAAAAAAGCTACAGAGCAGGGTAGGGCGGCCTCGACCAAGATACCTCACGGCCAGGATGGCTCCACCACCGTAGACATAGCGCCTTCCACAGGCCCCGAAACCCAGGTCCTCTCCTACGGCGCCCCCAAGGCGGAGTTCGTTGATCCTGAGCAGAACGGCTTCCCCAGCCTCAAGGACACAGGACTGGATCTCCTGAAGGACCAGGATAAGTCTGGGATGGAGCCGATCGTGGTGCGTCAGAGTACGGGACAGGAAAGCCTCGGCATCACCCAGGTCGTTCGACGCAAATCCGACACCGGGGACGCACTCCCGGGCGTGCTCCCCAGCGAGCCCTCGGGGGACGCGGGGATCGATTTTCCTCATGGAGTGCGGCGGCCCTCCCCCCAAGCAATCAGCCGCATTCGGGGCCTGGCTGTTGCAAAGAAGAAACAACTCGCGATCTCCGGCAACGCGACGGAGCGAATGGTACTGATGCAGGACCAGGAGCGGATCGTCCAGATCTGGGTCCTCAAGAACCCGCAGATCACTGAGCCGGAGGTCCGCTGGCTCAGCTCTATGACCACCCTGACAGCCGAGTCGGTGGAGTTTCTCGTCGGGAATCGCAAGTGGTCCTCATTACCTGAGATCGCGATCAGCCTCATCTCCAACCCCACCACACCCAACGACGCCGTCCAGCGTCTCCTCACGATTCTCCCGACCCAGGTCCTGCTCATGCTACAGCAGAAGCCCGGCGTTCGGCCCATGGTGGCGGATATGGCCAAAAAGTTGCTGATGGAACGCGACGAAATCTAGGGGGATGGACCTCAGGGTTCCTTGCGCTGGACGGGGCGTGGCGGCCGCTGGTGGG
>CAYOTU010000444.1:0-3288 GCA_964406905.1 uncultured Myxococcales bacterium
GCAGACGACTTCATCACCAAGCCACTGATTCGTGAGGAGTTGATCGCACGGACGACCTCCCACCTGCGGACCAAGCGGATCATGGACCAAGTGGAGCAGTATCAGCAGGAGCTCGCCGGGTTCAACAAACGACTCCGTCAGCTCGTCCGGGAGCGGACGGTACAACTCAAGGCGGCCCTTGGGGACCTCCAGGTGACCAAAGACGAGGTGGAAGAGACCCGCCTCGAACTCATTGAACGCCTGGGCACAGCGGCGGAGTACCGCGACGAAGAGACGGGATATCATATCCAGCGCATGAGCCACTATGTCTACCGCATCGCCCTGGCCATGGGCCTGCCGACGCGGGACGTTGAACTCATGCGCACCGCTGCCCCTCTCCACGACATTGGCAAGCTCGGGATACGGGACCAGATCCTTCATAAGCCGTCCAGCCTCGCGGATGAGGAATACGCTATCATCAAGCGTCATCCCCTCATAGGCGCACAGATCCTGGCCAACCCCCGCACCGACCTGCTCTAGGTAGCCTACGACATGGCCAGGAGCCACCATGAACGCTGGGACGGAACCGGATACCCCGACGGCCTCGCAGGAGAGGCGATTCCCCTGGCTGCGCGAATCTGCGCGGTGGCGGATGTCTTCGACGCGCTCACCTCAGGCCGGATCTACCGCCCTGAGGCCTACCCCATCGAGCAGGCCCTCGAGGAAATTCGCGAAGGCGCAGGGAGCCGTTTCGACCCTCGGGTAGTCACAGCATTTGATACGGCCGTCCCGGATATCCTTGCGGACCGTGACCGCCTCGGCACGGCATGATTGACTTGACAGCCCGAAGTTGGTGGGGTAAATAACTTTACGCTTGAAAAGCGGCGCCATAGCCAAGTGGTAAGGCGGAGGACTGCAAATCCTTTATCCCCCGGTTCGAATCCGGGTGGCGCCTCTCAGGTTCCAGTATCGTCTTCGATGATGCACTCCAGATAATCGGCTCCGGTGTAGAGTTGGAAGTCCAACTTAACCTGCGGGTGGGGATTGGCAGCCGCTATCTCATCCGCGGTTCCCATGGACTCCACGCAGGCCGTCAGGGTTTTCACCCGCGGTTGGTTCGGCGAATGATACTCGGCCTCGATGGGCGGGAGGTGGTTCGAGAGATCCTCCTCCCGGAACCCCACAGGCACGGTACCGCCGAACTCGGGGGGGACCTCCACATCAGGGCGGACACCCACGACCTGGATCGTCCGATCGCTGGGGCTGTAGTAGCGGGCCACGGTGAGCTTCACGTAGTAGCCCTGGCCCACGCGGGGCGACAGGAGGGTCTGTACCGAGGCCTTACCAAAGGTCCGCAGCCCCACTACGATGCTCCGGCGATTGTCCTGAAGCGCGGACGCGACGATCTCTGACGCGGACGCTGAGCCATCGTTCACCAGCACCACCATGGGCAAATCGATGGTCCCTTCCTTGGACGCGCGATACACCTCCTCCGCTCCCATGAACGCGAAGAGGCCCCGCTTGCGGTTCTTCACTGTGACGATCTTGCCCTTCTCGACAAAGAGATCCGAGATCCGCACAGCCTGCTGCAAGAGACCGCCGCTGTTCATACGCAGGTCGAAGACAAGGCCGCGCAGGCCGTCGGGCCCAGCCTCTTCGTCCAGGCGCTCGATTTCATCCTTGAGTTCGTCGAAGGATGACTCGATGAAGCCTGTAAGCTTCACATAGCCGATACCCGGGTGGTGTTCGAGTAGCCGACCCTCGACGTTTGTGACGCGGATATGGGCCCGGGTAATAGCGATATTCCGGGGCGCTGGCTCACCCTCTCGCCGCACCGTGAGCCGCACCTGGGTTCCTCGTTTGCCGCGTATCCGGGAAACCACCTTGGAGAGGAGGACGCCTTCGACCGACTTCCCGTCCACCGCGATGATCTCGTCTCCAGCCCAGAGACCCGCTGTCTCCGCCGGTTGCCCCTGGATCGGGCTCTCCACGTAGGTCTTACGGGTGAACTTGTCCTCTTGGGCCAACTCGACCAGAAGGAATGGGTCCCGATCCTCGAGGCGCCGCGTCTTACCCCGCAAACGATTCTTGAGGGAGTTGGTGGGCTCCCAGCGCTGGGTGAGAAGCGCACCGATGCCGTCAAAGCTGGAATCCCGGGTGCGCTGGGTGGAGTCCTCCCAGGCCCGCTCGGAAACCAGGCTCGAGTGCGGATCCAGAGCGTACAAGAATCCCTGGACAGCGGAGAGCAAGATGCGATCTTTGGAAATGGACTTCTCCATCTTCCGAGCCCGGCGTGCTGCAAACGCTACAATACGTTCCAGATCGGCCTTGCCGAACGGGGCTGCATCCCAAGCATCTTGGAGTTCCCGCTGTTGCTTTCTCAGCTCGGCCCGGCGCTTGGAAATCAGCTCCTCCCGGTCACCCTCCTCCAGAACAAAATCGGGGTCTTCCCGGTGGACCTTGTGGTACGCGACGGGGACGACTTCAAAGCTGGGCTCAATGGTGGCCAATGCGAAGTTCGCTGCAGAGACGTAGGCCCGGCCAGCGTCAATCTCCTTCTCGATATACTCGGCCTTCACTAGGTCGAGGACCTCGTCGAATTGCTGCTGGGAGAATTCGATCTCGTTCCAGTACCGCTCGTACTTGGCGGCATCGTCTTCCTCACCCTTCTTGTCTTCCTGGGGAGGCTGTGCCAGGGCCGGTCCGGCCGATGCAAGCCGGGATTCGACCTTCGCTGCCTCTTCCTCAGCCGCAGGGTCCGTCGCCTGTGCGTTTCCCCGAGGTGCGCAGGCCCACAGCACTGCGGCTACAAGGAACAATCCCCACCAGCGTAGTCTCTCTCGGTACATCTCTTACCTCATCGTCAACATCTATCTATCACTTCCCCGTTCAACCCTGTCGGGGCCGGAGACATTCCCGTCAATGAGTCTAAGGTGTCCGAGGCTTCTTGACCAGGATCAATCCAGCGCGCGGCGGGTCACTCTCTTCCTGTATGGCCGAAGCCGCCCGCACCCCGCAGGGTCTCGGGCAGGGGACCATCCACAGCCTCGAGGACAGCGCGTCCCACGGGGCAGAAGACTACTTGCGCGATACGCTCCCCGGGCGCGATCTCCGCGGATTCGGCGCCGAGGTTCACCAGAATCACCCGCACCTCTCCACGGTAGTCCGAATCAATGGTCCCCGGCGCGTTGAGTACGGTCAGGCCCTTCTTGATGGCCAGGCCCGAGCGCGGACGTACCTGACCTTCCCAGCCGGGGGGGATTGCAAAGGCCAAGCCCGTGGGCACCACGCAGCGGCCGCCCGATGGTA
>CAYOTU010000445.1:0-3288 GCA_964406905.1 uncultured Myxococcales bacterium
ACATCTTGTAAACCGGCTTGTCCGGGACGGGAACCAGATCCACACCGGTGGCCGGACCGTGGTCTATGGCGAGGCTGCGGGGGGTGAGGACGAAGTAGTCCCAGGGATCGTCCTGGGGGACGCAGATCACCTGGTAGATGCCTACCTTCTCGCCGGTAATGTCAAAGCCCTGAATCGTCAGCCCTGGGCTGATGAAGACCGTGATGTTGAAGTCCTGGCCCAGGACCGTGTTGCCTAGTGCGTCTTGGGCCTCGCAGGAGACAGTGGTGTACTGGCCCGCCTGGATGAGGTCCAGGGTCAGGGTCGTGATGATCTTTTTGGGCAGGCCGGAGGTGACCGTGAGGGTGGCTGGCGTCTGGTCCACGACGCCGCTGATCTGCTCCATGCAGGCGACCTGGTAGTTTCCGGATTTCTTGGCCAGGATCATGGTGCCGGCCACCTGGAGGCCGACCTGCGGGTCCACGATGACCTTGGGCGTCGTCACAATGGGGTTGCCCCACGAGTCCGCGTAGGTGCAGGTCACCCAGACCGTGGCACCCGCCTGGACCGTGGTGGCGGAGAGCGAGGTGTCTGCTACAGCTACGTCCCCGGCGAAGACCTGGATGTAAAGCGGGGAAGCGTCTTTGGCCCAGCCGCCCTCCCAGTCGCCGCGGCACGCGATTTCGTAGACGCCCGCCACGGTGAAGTTTACATCCATGCCATTCTGATTCACGACTCCGGGGCCGTCGATAATTAGGGAGAACTCAACCGGGATGCCGCTGCCGAGGCCCTCGGCCTTGCAGAAGAAACTCAAATCTCCCCCCGCGATGGTGGTGCCGTTGTTGGCGAAGGTGCTGATCTCGACTTCGACGTCACCCACGTCATCGGGGGGTTCGATCAAGTCATCGGGACCGACGCTGTCGGGATCGATGCCGTCCGTCGGTTCAACGTCGGGGGTGACTCCGTCCGGTGTCGCGCCGTCGGGCGCACTGCCGTCCACTGGCAACACGTCGCCGGAGCCCGACCCATCGCCGGGATCGACTGTGCCGTCGTTGCCGATGATATCCGCGCCACTGCCGCCCTCGTCTGCCGGATTCGTGACCTCGATGGTGGAGCCCGCATCGTTGGGCCCGCAGCCCGTGGCAAGCAACAAGAGTAAGGCAATGCTGGTAAGCGATACGGTCCGAATGACGAGATTCATAGACACACCTCCCCAAGGTGAACGCGAAGCGCCAATATTATATCGTGCGCGCGGGTACGAATCAATGAGGTAAGGCTCCAGAGTGGTAAAATGGCACGCGCCGCAGCCGCGTGAGACCCTTCAGCGTGCCGAGAGAGTCGGCCAGGGATGGATCACCCACTACGACCACAGTGACACGGCGACCGCTCCAATGCCTGCGGGCCGCCGCGTGGGCGTCCTCCCTGGTCACTGCGTCGACTCGTTCGACGAAGCGGTCAAGATATTCGGGGGTGCGTTTGGTCATGAGCATCTGGAGTTGAAGGCTCAGCCGCTTCGCGGGGGTATCCTGGTGGAAGGGGAAGTGGTTGACCAGCCAACTCTTGGCGAAGTCCAGATCGTCTTCGTCGGGACCCTGGTCGATCGTCTCTTCCAGGAGCCGCAATCCCAGCGCAATAGCGTCAGTGGCGTACTCGTTGGCCGGAGCGTATTGCATGACGTGGACCCCGGTAAGCCGGCCGGGCAAGAGGCTCGAATCTACGCCGTAGCTCCAGCCTCGTTCCTCACGGATTTCCCGAACCAGAGGCGAGGTAAAGGTGTCTCCGAACGCGGTGTTGCAGACCACCAGCGGTACGAGATCCGATGCGGAGCCAGGCGCGGACAATCGCGCAATTCCCACATGGGCCTGAGTCCGGCCGGGCCGCTCCACTAGAAGGACATCCAGGGCTCCGGATGGGTCCTCGGGAGTCGTGATTTCGTGGGGCGGGGCAGCGGCAGGCAGCGCGTCGACCAGAGGGGCGAGGCGAGCGTCGACCTCGTCCCGGGTGGCGTTTCCCGCGACGCCAACGATCAGCATGTCTCGGGTAAGGTGTTCCTGCTGGAAGGTCCGTGCGTCGTTCAGGCTGACAGCGTCAATTTCGAGCTCTTCGCCCCCGGCGGGCCGCGCGTAGGGATGCCCCTCGAAGAGGAGGCGGGGGATCATTTGACCGAGGATATGGCCATCAGAGTCGCGGGCGTTACGTATGGCTTCCAGATGGTTGCGGCATAGTTTATCAAGCTCAGGTTGAATAAATACAGGATGAAGGACGGCCTCGCTCAGGAGGTCCATGAATGGTCCCAATGTCTCTCGGCGGCAGTCCCCGACGACGTGGACGGTCTCCGCACCGACCCCGACGCTCAGGCTGCTGCCCAGGAGGTCCAGTTCGTCTTGGAAGCGTTCCTCGGAGAGATTCCGGGTACCTCGGAGGAGCATCTCTCCTCCGAACCAGGCGCGCCCTGAACGCGTCTCCGGATCCGTGGTCGCTCCGCGGCGGAAGGTCAGGTTGATCACCAGGTGATCATGGCGGTGGTTCTCCACGTGAACGATCTTCATGCCTTGACCTCACCGTCTGGGCCGTGGGGACGCGCGATCAGGATACGACGATCTCTGTGGGCCAGCCAGACCTCCGCGGCCCGTCGGACATCCTCGGCCTTTACATGATCGGAGGCTTCACGCTGTTCGAAGAGTGCCCGGTAATCCCCGATTGTGGTGTGGAAATGACCCAGGCGGTGGGCACGGGCCGCGACCGGGATGTCCGCCCGGATCCGGGACATGAGCTGCCGGTTGCGGGTTCTCTGCATCTCACGATCCGAGGGGGGTTCTGCAGCGATGCGCTGGATCTCGTCATCCAGCGCATCGAGGACCTCGTCCACTTCGGCCTGGGGGTGGAGGTCGATCTGGACTTCGAGGACACCGCCCAACTTGAACGCGCCGCTCCACGCGTCAATCGAGGTGGCCAACTCCCGCTCCTCAACCAGGAGGCGATGTAAGCGGGCGCTGTCGCTGCCGAAGAGGATATCCGAGAGGTAGCGCACCGCCGGAATGTCAGTGGACGCAGCTCGCGGGAGGTGCCAGGCCACCACAACCTTCTCGTTGGTTACGTGGAGGGCCAATTCCTCACGGACCTCGCCACGGAGCGGCATGGGAAGTGCGCCCGCTTCCGGAGGCTGTCCCTGGGCGGGGAGCGCGCCGTAGCGGTCATGAAGGATGTTCAGGACTTCGGTGGGCTGCACGTCGCCGACCACTACAATCGTCGCGTTATCCGGTGCGTAGTAGCGGCGGTAGAAGTCCGCGCATTGCTCCAGGGTTATCC
>CAYOTU010000446.1:0-3258 GCA_964406905.1 uncultured Myxococcales bacterium
ACCTCCTGTATTCTCTAGCCATGTTTGGGGGGTAACTGAGGATCAGCGACTATCTCGCACCGGCCTAAGGAAGAGGTACCGGCCAATCTGCCGAGTCGCTGCAGATAAGGACTCCAACTCCCATAAGGATCACGGTCGGCGGTTGTTTGGGCAAGTAAAATAGCGGCGGATGAGTTTCTGCGGATCACGGGGCCGATCTGATTTTGAGGAGGCACAACAGGTCGGAGGCGAGGAAGAAGGAAGCGCGCGGAGTAGCCCCTACTCCCCGGAAATCGGCGCCGTGTCTTGCCCCTGGGGATACGCGGACAGATCCCGCGCAATCGCGGCCCGCAGGTACCCATTCACCCAACGGAAGATGTCCTGACGACGAATGGACGCGCGCAGCTTGCGCATCCGCGATCGTCGCTCATCATGGGGCATCTGCAGTGCTTCGTTGAGCGCGTCGGCCACAGCATCCAGGTCCCAGGGGTTCACCAGGATCGCGTGTCGGTGAAGCTGGTAGGCAGCGCCAGCGAACTCGGACAGGACCAGGACCCCGGTCCCGTCCACGTTGCTCGCACAGTACTCCTTCGCCACCAGGTTCATTCCGTCCTTGAACGGTGTCACGAGGCAGACCTCGGAGGTTCGATAATACCCGGCGAGTTCCGCCCGCGACAGGCTCCGGAACAGGTACTGCACCGGCTGCCAACCGTCTCGGGTGAGACGCCCGTTCACCTCCCCTACCAGGCGCTCGATCTCGGCCTGAAGGGCCTGGTACTCGGGGACATCCACCCGGCTTGGGACCACGACCTGGACGTAGGTGAAGGTCTTGGCCAGATGGGGGTACCTGTCCACCACGCGGGCGACGGCCTTGATGCGGTTGGGGATCCCCTTGGAGTAGTCGAGGCGATCCACACCGAGGATGATCTGCCGCTCGGGGAGGTTCGCGTGGACCATCCAGGCCTGGCGCGCTGCCTCCTCGGAGCGGGAGAGTCCGTCGAACTCCTTGTAGTCGATGCTGATGGGAAATGCGCCGACGCGGACCACCCGCTCCCCACCTTGGACCTCGCAGACCTGCCCGCGACCCTTCACCTGCAGGCGCGGATGGAGGGTCTGAACGCAGCGGACGAAGTTCCGACGGTCTCGGGGGGTCTGGAAGCCCACCAGATCGAACTCCAGGAGGCCGGACAGGATCTCACGACGCTGGGGAAGCTTCATGAAGATATCCGGGGACGGGAAGGGGATGTGAAGGAAGAAACCCAGATGCCGCTCCACCCCCATTCGATGCAGCTCGTCTGCGACGAGCATCAGGTGATAGTCCTGAACCCAAATGTAGTCTTCTGGGCTGGTGTGCTCTGCGATGCGCGCGGCGAAGCGCTGGTTCACGCGCTGGTAGACCGGCCAGTACGCGGTGTCGAAGTTGCAACGCGAGACGAAGTCGTGGAAGAGCGGCCAGATCACTTCATTGGAGAAGCCCTGGTAGTACATCCGGACCTCCTCCTCGCTGAGGTCCACCGAGCGGAGCTTGTACCCGGATTCGGCCTCGCCGTCCCGGAGGAACTCCGTGATATCTCCCTGGACCTGCCGTCCGAGCCAGCCCATCCAGAGGCCGCCACGGTGTCGCAGCACCGGCGCCAGGGCCGTCACCAGGCCCCCCTCGCCGGGGTGCACTTCGAGGCCGCCGTCAGGACGGTCCTGAACCACCACGGGGAGCCGATTTGACACCACCACCAGTCTCTGTACGTCCATTACGGCTCCTCCGTCCCCATCATCCCCGTCCCCAATGTTCCAAAAAGGCACGCACCGCGGTGATGTCATCGAGGCGCCCCGTCGCGGCGCTGAACCGGAGCTCCGCTCCGACCCGGATCCCCACGCCTCGCCCCTCCAACGCGCGGAACGCGTCCTCGTCGGTGAGGTCGTCACCGACATACACAGCGAGGGCGCCCGCGGGCGCGGCCACGAGGAGGCTCTGTACAGCGTCTCCTTTGTGCCGCCCCAGGGCCCGCATCTCGAGCCCGCCGTCGAAGGCCAGGTACTCCAGAGGCAGATCCGGTCCCAGCTCGCTCCACAGCCGCCCCACCGCGGACATGGCGGTCTCTCCAGCCCCGAGGGGCATCCCACGGACATGGAAAGCCACGCTGGCGCGCTTCTTCTCGGCCCGGGCCTGCCAATCCCCCAGGGCCTCCCAGACCTGTTCGAGGGCCTCGGTCACTCCAGGGCCCAGGGGCGGATCCTGACGGCCGCCGTCCGGCCCCCGGACTTCCCACCCATGGGCCCCGATGATGGTCACCGGGAGTTCTCCGAGCAGGGCCAGGACCTGGTCCACGGGGCGTCCCGAGATCAGCGCCACCTCGGTGTCGCAACGCCGCAAGATCCCCCGTAGCGCCTCCACGATTCCGGGGAGCGGCGTGGCCGCCATCCGATCCACCTGGAACGGCGCCAGGGTCCCATCGTAGTCCAGCGCGAGGAGCCGCGCTGGCGCCTCGAACACCCGGCGCCAGAAGCCTGGAATCCCGGGATCCGGCGGGGTCGGTTCGTCGTCGCTCATACCGTTTCGATGCGATCTTCCCCGCGGAGGGTGGCCAGCATGAGGGCCAGATAGTCACGGAGATGTCGGGTGATGAGGAAGTTCTCGAGGACGTAGCGCTGGGCCTCCCGGCCCATGGCCTCGAGCTTCTCTGGATCGTTGAGCAAATACCGGATCCGAAACGCTGCGCCCTCGGGAGTGTTGACGAGGAAACCCGTGTGGTGGTTCACCACCTGGAGGCGGATGCCGCCGGTGTTCCCGCCGATGACCGGCCGGCCCTTCCAGAGCCCCTCGGTGACCGTGAGGCCGAAGCCCTCGCGGGTGGACTTCTGAACGACGATGTCAGAGAGCCGCTGGAGCGCGTTGATGGTCGTGTGCGCGTCGGGAGGCAGCATAAGGATATGGACGTCGGGATCTCCGGCCGCGGCCGCCTCGACCTCTCTGAGCACCACCTCCCCCTCTGGATCGTCCGACGCGCCGCCGCCGGCGAGGACGAGTTGGAGGGGGGTGAACTGCTTGGCGAGCCGGTAGGCCTGAATGACCCCGACGGGATCCTTGAAGCGGTCGAACCGGGACACCTGGGTGATCAGCGGTCGCGCCCGATCGATCCCATACTTCGTCGCCACGGCCTCGATCTGGCGCTTCGGCAGCGCGCGGTTCTTGTCGCTGATCGGGTCGATGCTGGGGGGGATCAGGTAGGATCGGGTAGCCAGGGGCAGTCGCCCACCCCCAGCTCCCACACCACCGTGCGT
>CAYOTU010000447.1:0-3252 GCA_964406905.1 uncultured Myxococcales bacterium
AAGCATGGTCCGCCAGGTTCCAGCCTTCTTCATGGCCTTCCGAGCCAGGGCGAAATCGGTGCGTGAGCGCCCCTCCGCGAAGAAATCCTCGCCGTCGCGCATCTGGAAGTGCCGCTTGACGCCGAAACGCTCCCGGTCGCCGTCGCTCTCCAACACCAGGAATGACGTGAATGGAGTCATGATCCGGAACTCCTGGGAGAAAGACACGATGCGGTCGCGACGATCCGCGTCCGCGCCGCCCCGGAGCAGCTCGTCCAGGTAGCGCCGCGCCCAGAGGCGCGGGATGAAGGAGTTGCCCTGATCAGCGCCTGCGAAGCTCACGTCCTCGGTCCAGACGCGGACCTGGTCAGCAGCCCGCCCGCGGATAACGACCCGTGCCTTGGAGACGTCGTCATCCGGACGGTATCTCCCCACGACGATGTGCTGGGTCCCGGCCGCTAGGTTCGGGAGGGTGGGGGGGTAGACCCGCGCTGTCTTGAAACCCTCGAACGCCACCTCCAGATCTCGTACGCCGGGGACAAGGATCTCTTCGAGGAGCTCCCGGGCCACGGTCCGGGGACCATCCCCATCGCGGATCTGGCGGAACGAACCTCCGTCCAGCGCGGCCAGCGCCACCATCACCGCCGGCTCCACCAGGTTCCCCGGGGCCACCGCGTGGATCGACGCTGCCTTCACCGGATTTCGCGGTTTCCGGCGCGCTGCCAGGCGCGCAGCCAGGGCCGCTGTGTCCGCGTCCCCTGCGCTATGCCGCCCGTCACCGATGTAGATCACGTGGGTGTCCTTGTCCGCTGCCGCAAGCGCCGCGTCCACGAGAGCATCGAGGTCTGTCCACCCAAGGGACTCCCGTGCAGCCAGGAAGGCCAGCGCCCGGATTCGGTTGGCGTCCGTGACAGGGACCATGTCAGGATTTGCCCAGGAGCAGGTAGCGTCGCAGACGGCAAGGCGGAACCGGTCCTCGGGCCGTAAGGAGCCCAGGAGGGCTCGCAGGAACGCGTCTTGGGCTCGCCGTGTGTCGGGGTCCATGGAGCCGGAGGTGTCTGCCAGCAGGACTATCTTCAGAGGGTCCCCGTCAGGGAGGACCAGGCGCCCGCCGGACTTCGTGTCCTCGGGGGGCTGAAACAGGACCATGAAGTACCCGTCGTCCCCCCGGCGATGGGTAACCAGGCGGATCCCCGATGGAGAGGTTTTCGGGGTCACCACCACCTGGAAGTCCCGATCCGGGCGATAGTCCTCAGCGTTGAAGCGGATCCGCGAACCCTGCGCGCTCGTTTCCAAGCGCGCCGCGTGGGTCGGGCATGCCACCTCAGCGAGGCCGGCCTCCGAGTGGATCCGCACGTCGATCTCCAGCTCCCGCAGGGGGTGGGCCCGGAGGAGATCGCTCCGGAGCGCGTAGTCCCAGGTCCAAGACCCGCGCCGCAGGGGCAGGACCTGGGTATAGGTGATGGTCACCCGCTTCTCCGAATGCGCGGGGATCGGATAGACCCGGGCTTTGAAGAGGCTGCCGCCGGCCCACTCCAGGAGGCCGGGATCCCGCTTCTCCCGCTTGATGGTCTCGTAAATCTCCCGGGCTCGCTGCTTCTCCACCACGTCCGCCTCCACGAGACGGTCCCCGATCCACATGCCGAAGTTTGAGATCGACGCGTCCTGCGGGAGGGGGAACTGGAAGATGCCCTCCAGGGTCCCGTCGGTGTGGTTGACAAAGGACTCCTCGATCACGGTCCGTGCGATCTGGTCCCGGATGTCCACGGTTACCTTGTGGTAGCCCAGGGTAAGGGGCACGTCCCGCCCGTCTACGTTCGCGAGGAGCGCACCCATGGACTCCCTGGGGTTGAGGTTCACGAACCCACCCAGCCAGGCAGGGTCCTTCTTCAGCTCGATAAGCCCCTTCTCCCGTGCCAGCCAAACCCCCTCCTTCGGGGTCCCCACGCTCGCTGTCACCACGGCCAGTTCGCCCTGGACAAGCTGGATCCGACCACCCGATTCAACCCGCAGGAGACTCCCCGGTCCGAGGATGACCTCTCCCCCCCCAGCGAGTGCCAGTGCAGCCGCATTTGGCCCATGGACGCTGGTGCGGATCTCGTCCCCGGCCAGGATCGCCTGACGATCCGCCGCGGGGGTCCAGCGCGCGGCGTTCTCGGGCCGCACCGACACGAGGCCCTCCACGGAGGTGAGCTGCGCGGCGGGTGCGGGTGCCTTGACCGTTGTTGGAGGGACTTCAGCCCCGAATGCGGCGGACGCACCCGTACAAAGCAATAGTCCAAAGATCGCCAGGGACAAAACGAGGCTGCGGTGCATGGTTCCTCCTTCGAGACAAGATGGCGGCCCATAGACGCTCGAGCGCGGGAAAAGTTTCAGCATCCCTACCAGTTCTCCGGAAACGAACACGATGCGAACGAAGGGTCGCAGATGTCCGTCGGCACCCGCATCGCGTCCAACGACAAGTTGTCTCCGGTGCCGAGGAAGGATGCCGTATCTCCGTCCTCGCCAATCAGAACTCGGTACTCCGCTGACCATGCCTCGCCGTCGCAGAGCACGCCGGACGTCATACGGATTGCGAGGGCGCCGCCCTCTCCGGCCGGCTCCCAGGTCCCCAGGACGGGCCACTGGTCCGCCGCGGCGGGATCGCAGGGGAAAGGCGGGATGTCGTCAGCCCAGGCCGGATCCTCGGGGAGGCGACCACGCCGAAGGGTGCCGTCGGGCTCGATGCGGAAGAGGCTGTAGTGATTCAGGCCCCCTGGCCACCCGATAAGCCAGGTTCCATACAGGGCCTCGGGGTGGGGCGTCGCGGCCCGACAGACCCCGGGGGGCAGGCAGGGGACGCCGCCGCAGTCGTCGTCGTTCCGACACTCCGCGCAGCGCCCGTACACGCATCGGCTGTAGGGGTGGGAAGAGAGCACCTGGCACTCAGTGTCCACCGCACAGGGACGGTGGAACGGAGGTTCACATAAACAGACCGGACATGGCACCTCAGAGATCGACACGAGCCCGCAGCCCGGCGCGTCGCAGACTGACACAGTCGGACAAACCGGGTCGGTCCGCGTAATGCAGCGCCCGGCGCGGCAGATTCCCGCCTCATCGCAGTCCGCATCCTGCCAACACCCGACGCAACTCCCCAGAACGCAAAGGTCCCCCGCACCGGGATCCTCCAGGACGGGGCAGTCATCGTCTGAAGCGCATGGCCCCGGTAGACAGGGAACGCGCGGGCATGCACCAGCGGGCAGCAACCACTGGAAGGAGCACTCCGTCAGCGCT
>CAYOTU010000448.1:0-3251 GCA_964406905.1 uncultured Myxococcales bacterium
AGCCAGCGCCGAAGCCAGCGCCGAAGCCAGCGCCGAAGCCAGCGCCGAAGCCAGCGCCGAAGCCCAAGCCGAAGCCCGAAGCGAAGAAAGCCGATCCCAGCCGGGAGCCTACGACCGTGGATCCCGCGCCCAAGCCCAAGCCAGAGCCGAAGCCCCAGCAGGTCACCGCTGTTGCGTCGATTTCCGTTACCCTCATGGGAAAAAAGAAGGAGGATCTACAGGAGCTCTGCCGCAGCCATGGTATCAACTTCACCACGAAGGATACCAAGGCGAATCTCGTGAAAAAGATTCTCACCGTCCAAATGGGCTGATCTTTTCGGGGCGCCCATTTGCCCATGGCCACCCTCCCCCTAACAGACGCACAACTCTCCCTCCTGCGTAGCGCAGGGGGCGGGGTTCTCCTTCGTCCAGCGCGTCGCGTGCTTCGGGCCCTGACCAAACGTGGGCACGACGCTGTGGTGATCGGTGGTGCTGTGCGCGACCTCTTCCTGGAGCGGTCCCCAGGCGATCTGGATATCGCCACCACCGCAACCCCTGACCAGGTCCTCGAGATCGCTAGGTCCGAGGGGTGGTTGCCGATCCCCGTGGGCAAGGCCTTTGGCGTGGTCCGGGTTCGGCTGAGCGGGGCCGAGTTCGAGGTAGCCACCTACCGGAGCGAAGAGGGTTACAGCGACGGGCGCAGGCCTGACCTTGATGGCATCCGATTTCAGGGCTCCCTTGAAGAGGATGTCCGCCGCCGGGATTTCACCATGAACGGCCTGGCCTTGCGCCTTCTCGACGATCCTCCTCTCATCATCGATCTGGTGGGGGGAGTTTCAGACCTGCGGAGGCGAGTGATTCGGACCATCGGGGATCCGTTGGAGCGTTTCGATGAAGACGCTCTTCGTCCCCTCAGGGCCATCCGTTTTTCCGCGGTGCTGGGCTTTGCTATTGAGGAGCGCACTAGCGCGGCCATGCGCGCAAAGGCTGCGGGCCTGTCTCGAGTCAGCGGAGAGCGGGTGTTACAGGAGTTGTTCAAGGCCTTTGGCCAAGGGGACGCGTGTTCAGCGACGAATCTGCTGTTGGATACCGGATTTCTGCCACATCTCTTCCCTGACGTCTGGAATGCAGACACGCCGGAAGCAGCGGCGCCTGTTCGCCTGCGGGGTCTGATGTCCCACCTACCCCGCACGCCGGGGCTGCCCCTGTTCCTTGCTGCGCTTGCCGCAGCGGGCGATGAAGACCTCGCTGGCGGTGAGGCTGCGGAGGCCCGAGGCGCTGCCTGTATGGATTTGCTGAAAGCGTCTCGCGAGGACAGGATAGCGGTATTGGAGGCCCTGCGGGGGGCAGCGACGCTCGCACGCGCAGACGCCTTGCCCCTTCCTCGACGTGCGGATCTGTACCGTTCAAGGCATTACAATCGGGCCATGGCTCTGGCTCGGGCCGTTGCGGCTGTAGCGGGCCAAAGCATCGAGGCGCTGGCCGTGTTTGACCAAGAGCGTGCAGCCCTGCCGTCGGTCCGCCTCGACCCCCCTACCCTCGTCACCGGCAAGGATCTCAAGGACCTGGGGCTACCCCAGGGACCACGCTTCAAGAAACTTCTGGATGCAGTCAGGGATCGACAGGTAGAGGGAGAGATAGAGACACGCGAGGAGGCCCTCGCGTGGCTCAGTGAGACTACTTCTTTCCGAGGATCTCAGCGTCGATGACCTTGATCATGCCCTTTGCGTCGCGGGGGCCGTTGTAGCGGCGGCCGTTTACAAAGATTGACGGGGTGCCGCTGACGCCTGCCTTTTTGCCCTCGCCTATCTCCGTCTCGATCTGAGACTTCCAGGCGCCGTCGTCAAGTTCCTTGTTGAAGCGCGTCATTTCGAGGTCGAGTTCCTGCGCGTAGCGCTCGAGGTCGGTCCGCTTCAGGGCTTTCTGGTTCTCGAAGAGCTTGTGATACATCTCCCAGAACTTCCCCTGGGCCTTGGCCGCAAGGGTGGCTTCGGCCGCAATCTGGGCCTGCTTGTGGAAACTCAGAGGAAACTGCTTGAACACCAAGCTGGACTTCTCGGGGCCGTAATGCTCGTAGACCTCGTCTATCCAGGGTACAACTTTGGAGCAGTAGGGGCACTGGAAGTCAGCCCACTGGGTGATCACGATCTCATTTCCCTCTCCCAGACGGGGGGAAATACCGATCTCGACTGGCATGGCCCGCTTCTCAAGAGGCGCCTTCGGTTTCTTCTTAGCCTTCTTTGAACTCGGGGGTGTCTTGCCGTTGATAATGTACCTGAGGTACTTCCCGTCTGAGGTGTTGCGAGTCGATATCGCGTGGACCTTCTCCGGGGGTACGCCGTTGGCGACGAGCTTGTCCGCGAGCGCGATCTGGCGATCGATTATCTCGCTGAATTTGTCGATGGGCTGCGCGCCCTTGATTTCTTCACCGTTGATCATGAATGCAGGTCTACCAGAGTGACCCAGAGCCGTCGCGACAGCGAAGTTCCGATCTACCAGAGCCGCTACCTCCTTCGAGGCCATGTCCTTTTTCCACTTCTCGATGTCCAGGCCCACGGTCTTGGCGTAGCCCTCGAGGTCCGGGGCCTTGAGGGCCTTGTTGTTCTCCCAGAGGAGATCGTGGTACTCCCAAAACTTGCCTTGGAGATAAGCTGCCTGCGATGCCCGCGCCGCGGGCACAGCGTCCTTATGTCCGGGCATGGGGGAATGAATGAACACGACGCGGACGTCACCCTTGTACTTTTTCTCAAGCTCGGCCACCGTCCCGGCAGCCCTTTTGCAGAAAGGTCATTGGAATTCGGAAAACTCAAGGATCGTGACCCTTGCGTCCTCCGGGCCATGGACGGGGTTATCCACCAGCCCTTTCGCCACAGCGGGGTACTTCTCGATGTCTTGCTTTGTGACGTCCCCAACCACGGGGGAGCCGCCGTCTGCCCCCGACCCCGTACCGACGATGTAGCCGGCGACAAAGCCGAGCACCAGGGCCGCAACCACTGAAGCGACCAGGTTACCCTTGTTCATTGACGTTCCTCCTTCAAAGGGCCTTGCTCCTCTATCTGCTAGGGAATTTCGTAGCAGAGATGGTAGGTCTCCAGATCCTCTTCGTCGACGCCACAGTACCAGCCCGGGGGGCAATGGTCCAGGGAGTTCAAGCATAAGCGATCCGCGCTGTGGAGATTTTAGGAGCGCCCCAGGCCCGATCCCAGCCGGGGCCTTGACCGTCGGATACGGGGGCTGGGCGCGGACGTAAAGGCCCCGGTGCGGCTCTCCCC
>CAYOTU010000449.1:0-3250 GCA_964406905.1 uncultured Myxococcales bacterium
GAGGAGGCGCGGCGCATGCCGAGCTGCATGTTGAACTCGTCGGTGCCACGCTCGTCGCAGTGGCCCTCGACGCTGATGCCCACGCCGATGGTATTGGCGCAGTCCGCGTTCTGGCTCAGGATGCGGCGCGCGTCCGTGGTCAGCGACGCCTCGCTGTAGTCAAAGTACACGTTCTGGAACGAGCAGGCCCAATCACAGGCACCGTTCACGCACTTCTTGCCCGCGGGGCATCCAGCCTCTTCGCAGCCGACAAGCTTCTTGATGCAGCGCTCGCCCTTGCAGTCGTATCCGTCGGGGCAGTGGGACGCGTCCTTGCACTCGCCGCCGCACTTGCCGATCTCCGCGCCCTCGTCCTTCCAGCACTTTCCACCGGGGCAGTCCGCGTCGGAGTGGCAGCAGCCGGGCTTGGTCATGCAGGTGTAGCTACCGGAGCACATCTGGCACTTGTCGCCGGTCTTGGACACGCAGTTGTCGTCGGTCTTGCACTCGCGGCAAAGCTTGTCCACGCAGTACTGATTGTACTCGGCACAGTGCTTGTCCTCGTCGCAGTTTGGGTACTTGGGCCCACAACCGGACGCGGAGAACATGGCTATCACAAAGAACATGCTGACAATGGACCAGCCGAATTTCGCCTGCATCAAATCCTCCTTCAAACCCATCTTCATTGGGTATCGTTTGCTTTCCAGGGACCTATTCTTCACGGGTTGCTGAAGTTAGTCAAGACCCTTTACCCTGTCAAGAGTAAAGAATTATCCATTGAAGCGCCCAAGCGCCAGCCCCCCCGCTACGCATGCGACCGCGGAGGCTGTCTCGGTCCTGAGCACCAGGGGACCGAGATGAAGAGCCACGAAGCCCGCGCCGCGCATGGCATCCACTTCCGCTTGCTGGTAGCCACCCTCGGGACCAACCGCCACCGTCACCCTTGAGGCGGCCTCTCTCGAGGCCAGGGCAGCGAGTGAGGTCGCGTCGGGAGATGCCTCCTCGGAAAGAAGAAATCGGCGCTCCCCCAGCGGCGTGTCGAGGTCTTCGATATGTTCGATGAAGTCCAGGACGGGGACCTGGTCCCGGCGGCACTGGCGGCTGGCCTCGAGAACGATGCGCTCCAAGCGCTCCAGGCGTGTCCCTCGCTCACCGGGTTCCCAGCGGGCTACCGACCTGTCCGCTGTGAACAACCGTATCCGATCAACGCCCAGTTCCGTTGCCTTCTGAATCGCAAGCTCGAGCTTGCGCCGGGGCAGCAATGGCTGGATCAGAGTGAGGAGCCCAAACAAGCGCCGCGACGGGAGGGGGCCCTCTCGAACCAACACCACATGCTCCCCCGTCGCACTGTCGATCTCATACAGTGCGGCCGCGCCGCTCGGGGTAACGACCTCGACCGTCGCTCCGACCGCCAGGCGTCGTACTCGGGTGAGATAATGATGCTCGGCCCCCTCCAGGACCAACCGGTCGGAGTCCTGGGCTACCTCGACGAATATCCGGGGCCGGCTCATGACGCGTCCCTGTTTATCAATTCCCTGAAGAACCGACCTGCCCACCAACCGTCGAGGACACGAGTCTCGTCGACGCGCCACCCGCGCCCTGCAGCCTTAATAAAGCGCTCCGGAAAATCCTCGTCCGTGGCGGGGACCCCGGAGAGGATCAGCCGGCCCCCCACCGCCACGCGCGCTGCAAGGGCGGGCGCCAGATCCACTAGGACGTTTGGGAGGATGTTCGCCACCACCAGATCCCAGGCGCCATCCAGGTCAGCGACCGGTACCAGGCTGGCACGGAAGGGGGTCTCGTTGAGCAGGGCGTTGCGCGCACACTCGTCCAACGCTGGCTCATCCACGTCTAGCCCCAGGATCTCGCCAGCCCCAAGGAGCCGGGCGCCGATGCAGAGGATCCCAGACCCACAGCCGACATCTAGAATCGATGGATTTGTGCCTGTCCTGGCTCGAAGGTCCTCCTCCAGAAATCCGAGGGAGAGCTGGGATGTGGGATGGGTACCGGTGCCGAAGGCCTCGCCGGGATCGATGCGGATAGCGATAGCTGCCTCAGGAGGGGCCGGCTCCCATGGTGGGCCGACAGCAAGGGTCGGGGACACAGCGGTCCAGTGAAAGAAACGCCTCCAATGCGCCACCCAGTCCACAGCGTCGGCTGTCTTCTTATCCCAGGAACGCAACGGCGGCAGGCCCACACGCGCTTCCTGGATGATCGCCGCGGCTGCGGCCGGATCCCGCGGCCAAAAGACCACTTCGCCCAGATCATCGGAGAGGTCGGGAGTACGCCCGAGGCCGTCCGCGGCCAGAACCATGAAAGGGACCCCGATGCGGCTGAAGCGAACCTCAGCCTCATCGAGATCGTCGAAAGAGTAACGAAGCTTGAGAGTCAGCGGTCCAGCGACCATCAGTCCGCGGCCACCACCCAAACCTTGACCTCGACCACCACATCCGAGTGTAGCCTAACAGGGATGTTGTAGACGCCGAGGGTTTTGATGGGCTCATCGAGATCAACCATCGTGGTGTCGATCTCGATGGACTCGGCCAGGAGAGCCTCGACCACGTCCCGCGCTGTCACAGAGCCGAAAAGCTTGTCCTCCTCACCCGCGTGCCGAGTGAACGTCAGGGAAACCTTACCGAGACGCTCCGCCAGGGTCTGGGCCTCCTTGCGCTCCTTCTCGACCCGGGAAGCGACTAAGCGCTTCTGATGCTCCAGGGCCTTGACGTTGCCCGTGGTCGCAACCATGGCCTTGCCCTGGGGAATCAGGTAGTTCCGGGCGTAGCCAGCCTTCACGTCCACCATGGCGCCGGTCTCACCGAGGCCGGGGACCTTCGAAGTCAGGATTACCTTCATCGTCGTCCCCTCCCATCAATTCTGGTTCATGGTCGTGAACGGCAGCAGCGCCACGACACGTGCCCGCTTGATGGCCAGGGAGAGGCGACGCTGGTGCTTCGCACAGGTCCCGGAGATCCGGCGGGGGACCACCTTGCCTCGCTCGGTTATAAACCGAGCAAGAATCGAGGGATCCTTGTAATCAATACCCAAAGTCTTGTCCGCGCAGAAGGGGCAAACCTTGCGGCGACGGAAGAACTTCTTCTTTCCAAAGGGTCCACGCGCCATGACTACTCACCCTCCTTCTTGGGGATCGGCGGGGGCGTCGTCGCCTCCGTCTCCGTTTCGGGCTCTGGCTCTGGCTCTGGCTCTGGCTCTGGCTCTGGCTTGGGCTTGGGCTTGGGCTTGGGCTTGGGCTTGGGCTTGGGCTTGGGCTTGG
>CAYOTU010000450.1:0-3244 GCA_964406905.1 uncultured Myxococcales bacterium
GGGAGCCTGCGACCGTGGCTCTTGCCGATCCCAGCCGGGAGCCTGCGACCGTGGATTCCTCCGAACTCGATTCGGCGACGGCGACGTCAACGGCTTCAATCGATCCCAGCCGGGAGCCTGCGACCGTGGATTCCTCTTCTCCTGCGACCGTGGATCCTGCCCCGAAGCCCCCTACCGATCCATTCTCTTACAAACTCCGACTTACCTCGACGCCATCGGACGCTACGGTGTGGGTGGACGATGTCTCCATGGGCACGACACCCATCGGTCTCCTCGTGGGCGATACCCTTGAACCGGTACGGATACGCGTAGGTTTGGAGGGGTACAAGCAACGGGAGTGGACCTTCATTCCCGCGGAGATACGGGGCAAGGTCGGAGAGAAGGAGTTTGTCCTGGCGCCCACCACTCCACGGAAGCCGCCACCCGGGCCTGAACGTCGACCGCAGGGCGGCAGTCCATTCGGGGACCTATGGTAGCCGGAGTACAGAGTTGCCCTATGGCGAGCTTGACCTGGGGGGGGGATTTGTCTACTCTGACGCTGAGCATTTATTACATGGAGGCTTCGACGGTCCTGATGAAGGGGAGTCAGACATGACGTCTTCTGAGAGAGACCTGACCAACGCGCTGATGGCCCTGTACGCGGAAAGCACCGCTGGGTTGTTTGTCATGAACGCGTTCGGCGCGGTCCTGGCAGCAAACCGGGCCATGCTTGGCCTTCTGGGCAGCCCGGACGAGGAGCTCACCCGTTCGTTTAACATCTACACCCTCCCCACCGTCGCACCAGACTTGAAGGACGCATTTCGCCGGGTGGCGGAGGGGGGCGAAAAAGAGACCCTGCGGGACACCTACACCTCAATGCACGGCCGGTCAGTGGATGTCGAGGTAGAGCTGATCCCGATCTCGGGGGAGGGCGACGAGGGAGCCCGGTTAATCGTCGTGATGCGCGACATCTCTGAGCTGACCCAAGTCCAGGAGGCGCTGCGGCGCTCCTCCAAGATGGAGACCCTGAGTATCCTGGCCGCAGGGCTGGCACATGATCTCAACAACATTTTTGGTGCGGTGGTCGGCTATGCGTCCATGCTCAAGGATCTCTCACCGACCCACGACAAGTTCAGACGTTTTCTCGGGAACCTGGTGGAGGTCGCAGGGAGCGGCGCTGAATTGGTGGATCGCCTCCTGACCTTTACCAGTGAGCGACAGTCTGACCAGACTTCCTGCGATCTGACCCGGTCGGTACGCCGCGTGGAGGGGCTGCTGGCCTCACATATCAAGGGGGACATACAAGCGTCGGTCATCATTGAGGAGGATCTCCCCGCGGTGTGCGGCAGCGCTACCCGGATCGAGCAGGCAATGGCAAATCTCCTCGTGAACGCCAGAGACGCGGTGGCAGCGAAGGGCACCGGCTCGATCAATGTGGTCGCGAAGATGACGAAGGAACTCCCCGAGGAGATGGTCCTCGCACCGATGCAGAATCCTCTGGGCTGGATCGAGGTGCGGGTGGAAGACGACGGCATCGGAATCAACGCTAACGACATCGCAGCGATTTTCGAACCCTACTTCACCACCAAGCCCATCGGAAAGGGCACGGGCCTTGGCCTCAGCATCGTCTATGGGGTGATGAAGGCCCTGCGGGGCGGCATTGCGGTTCGCTCGACACCCGGCAGCGGCGCGGCGTTTTCCCTCTATTTCTCCGCCGTGGGTGAGGTATGGAAGGAGGACACGATCAAGGTGTACGCCTCCCTGGCGGGGGAAGGACAGCGGATCCTGGTCCTTGAGCGTGATCAGGGGATCCGGGAGTTCACCACCTGGGTCTTGCTGCGCAACGACTTCAAGGTGCTCGCCGTGTCGACAGTGCGTGACGCGATCTCGATTATCGGCGATCGTCATCAAGATCTGGATATGTTCCTGGCCGAGGCGGAGTTGCCCCCGCAGGAGGTCTCACGACTCGTGGCCATGACGAGCCGTTACGGGATCCCCATGATAGCGGTGACCTCGGGCGGGCGTCAGGCGACGATTCCTGGGGCCGCCGCCCTCCTTGCCAAGCCCTTCGATGAGGTGGCCCTCCTCTCCGCAGTGAAGCGGATCCTGGACCGGAGCTGACATTTAGGGTCGGCGCAGGAATAACTTCCCAGTTTCTCGGGTGTCGAGGCGCCTCGCTGCTGGTGCATGCTGAGTGAGGCGTACCGTTGTGTACGTTGAGGGAAGCAGGTGCTGGCAGCGTGGATGCATCGGCGACCGAAAACGGGTAGTTATTGTTGCGCAGGCCCTTACTTCTGAAAAAAAGTTCGACCGTCCCCGGATCTCGGGGAAAGGAGAGGTGTGCAACGGATGAGGTCGGACGACGCTCTAAGCTGCAATCGGGACCTGCTCGGACGCTTCCGGGCAGGGGAGCGTCGAGCTTTGGAGGCGGTATTCATGGCGTACGAAGGGCTGGTAAGGACCATCGCTGTACGCGGCTTTCGTGGCTTCTCCGGGTTCCGGAACGCAGCGGACGCTGACGACGTGGTAGCGGCCACCTTCGAAGCCGCTTTCCAAGAGCGAGCCCGTCTGGCCTACGACGGTATCCAGCCCTACCGATACTACCTCTCGGGGATCACCCGCAACGTTATGCGCACCATGTGCCGCAAGCGGGGGCGGGAGATCCCCATGGAGGACACCTCTGAGCTTCGCGACGTCGAGGCCGGAGTCGGCGAGCCCGAGTTGGCCGCGTTGACCAAGGACGACGCGGCCCTCCTTGCGCGGTTCCGCGTTTCCTTGGGCGACGCACGGCGCGTGGCCGTGTTCGAGGGCTACTTCGGTCGCGGCCTCTCAGAGGCCGCCCTGGCCGAGACCCTGGGGATCAATCGGTACCAGGTCCGCCTGCATCTGGCGTTGATCCGGAAGCGGATGCAGCGCTTCCTTCGTGAAGAGGGGCTGGCATGAGCCGTTTCGTCCAGGGTCACGCCCGAGCCGAGCGCCTCGCCTGGGTCCGAGCCTTTGGGCAGCCACTCACCGAGGACGACCGCGGATTCCTGCGGATGTACGCTGAACGCTGCCCTGATACGGCCGACCGCGTCGATCTGGTGGCCGAGGCCGTTCGACGCGTGACCCACGGGGATCCGAGCGTGGCCACGGGAGCGGAGCGCCGGGGCCTCTTCGAGGAGGTCATGGCTCGCCGAGAGGGAGGCCGGGGGGTGCGTTCCCGTCGGATCCCCGTGTTTGGCTGGGCCGGTGCGGCCGCGGCCGTTGTCCTCGTCGCTGTCCT
>CAYOTU010000451.1:0-3243 GCA_964406905.1 uncultured Myxococcales bacterium
CCAATGGAAGTAACACAACATGTAGCCCCCGGTGGCGCTAACCGACCACCCCCCTACAAAGAATTGTGCTGATGCCCGCATGAAAAGCAGTGGGTCCCCTCGCATTGACTCCACCGCCAGGCCTCCACATCCTTCCCCCAAGGAGGTCCCGGCATGAATACCTGGACACATCAAGGTCTCGCCCTGGTTACGCTGCTCATGGCCCTGGCCTGCGGCAAGCCCAGCGCGGCAGAAGAACCCAAGCAGGGAGCGAGTGAGCCCATGACCTGGAAGAAGCTGACCCACGCAGAGGAGCTGGTGATCGTCCACAAGGGCACGGAGCGCCCCTTCACCGGCGAGTACGTCAACCACCACGAGGACGGCACCTACACCTGCCGCCGCTGCGGGGCGCCCCTCTTCACGTCAGACACCCGCTTCGAGTCCGGCTGCGGCTGGCCCAGCTTCGACGACGCGCTCCCCGGCGCAGTACGGGAGGTCCCGGACCGGGACGGGGTGCGCACGGAGATCGTCTGCACAGCCTGCGAGGGCCACCTGGGCCACGTCTTTCGTGGCGAGGGCCACACGGACCGGGACACCCGCCACTGCGTGAACTCGATCTCCGTGCGCTTCGAGGCAGCGGGGACCCACGAGTCGGCCTACTTCGCGGGGGGCTGCTTCTGGGGGGTCGAGCACCTCCTCTCCCAGGAGGACGGCGTCATCAGCGTGACATCCGGGTACATGGGCGGCCGCACCAAGGATCCCTCCTACGAGGAGGTCTGCTCAGGGTCTACGAACCATGCTGAGGCCGTGCAGGTGGTCTTCGATCCTGCCCGGGTGACCTACGAGACCCTGGCGAAGCTCTTCTTCGAGATCCACGACCCCACCCAGATCAACCGCCAGGGCCCCGACGTGGGCAGCCAGTATCGCTCTGCGGTCTTCGTCGCGGACAAGGACCAGCGCCGGGTGGCCGAGGGTCTGATCCAGGCCCTCCAGGCCAAGGGCCTCCCCGTGGCCACCACCATCGAGGACGCGAGCCCCTTCTGGCCCGCAGAGCCCTACCACCAGGACTACTACGAACGCACCGGCAAGGCCCCATACTGCCACATGCGAATCAAGCGTTTCTAAACAGAACCTGTGGGAGGCTGTTCGGGATAACGGCGGTTTCCGGACTGTTGCAACTCCTCTTCAGCCCGTGGTCTCGACAGCATTCATGCCATCCCCTCATCTGTCCCGATAGATCAGGATCCGTAGGCCCTTGCCTTCGGCTTCGACGAAGACCTCAGGCGGATGCACCTCCTCGGACAGGGCATAGCGCGGCGCCAGCTCCGTCATGTGATCCAATAGGAACTCCCGGTCCAGGGTCGGCGCGTTGAGACAAAGCATCAGGGTCGCTCCTGGGGCCATGAACTGGTCCAGTCGGCGCAGGATCTTCGGGTAGTCCCTGGCGACATCGACGCTGCCCCTCTGGAAGGTCGGCGGATCGCAGATCAGCAGATCGAAGGGGCCGCGTCTCTTCAGGCGTCCGAAGGACTTGAATATATCCAGCTTCTCGAAGCCCACCCTGTCGGTGGGCTGCTGGTTCAAGCGGTGGTTCGCCCGCCCGATGCTCAGGGCTGGGCTGCTCATGTCCACGTTCATGACCGCCTGCGCACCACCGGCCACTGCTGCCACGGAGAAGCCGCAGGTGTAGGCGAAGAGGTTCAGGATCCGCCAGCCCTGACTGTGCTGCTGGACCCAGCGACGACCGTTTCGCATGTCCAGGAACAGCCCCGTGTTGCGCGCCCGGCCCAGGCTGACCTGGTATTCCAGATCGCCTTCTGACGCGGCCAGCTGGGTGATCGTCTCGCCGAGAACAACCTCCACGGGCCCGTCGGGCCGGTATCGGTGTTGCAGCTGAACGCTCCGGGAGGTGGGCAGCGCTTGCGCCAGATCTCGGGCCAGGGCCGCCACGGCCGCGGCCGGCTCCGGCGCGTACAGATGGATCAGGGCCACGGGCGGCAACCAGTCGATGGTGACATGCTCCAGCCCTGGATAGCCACATCCGCGCCCGTGGAAGAGGCGCTGCGCCTGGGAGAGCTGCTCCGGCCGGTGCAGGACTCCTGGGATCCGGCTCAGCGCGCTGTCGTCACCCATCGTACGAACCCGCCGCTATCACTCCCACCAGGGGACGAACCAGATCTGGGAGGCGACGAAGAGCTCCACCGGGCCGCCGGGCGCGTCCACCCAGTCCCGTGTGAAGCGGCGGATAAAGGAGCCCTCGCACTCGCCACAGCCCGGGATGTCGAACTGCGCAGTGAGGGACGCAGGGATCACCAGCTCGCCATCGTCCGCGGTCTCACACCAGATCGTCGTGGTGCTCGTCGCACCGTGCCAGCCGGTCTGGAGGAGGAACTGGATCCGCGCCGCGGGATCGGTCCCCGCTGTCCAGTGGAACACCGCGTCCTCTCCGGGCTCGAAGTGCGACGTCGCTAAGTCCACCACCAGGTTCTCCACGCCCATCGCGGAGAGGTCCAGCGCGGGGGTGTCTCCACCCTCCGAGGTCATGGACACCACTGCGCCGGGGATGAAAAGGTCCTCGGGGAGACCGCCGACGGTGTAGTGGCCCATCGCGGTGGGCGAGAGGTTGATGGGCTCGGTGAGGCCGCTCAGGCTGATCTTTCCCGTGGGCGCGGGCGCAGGGTAATCCACGCACTCACCATCGATGCAGGCCGCCTCCCCCCAGGCGCACTCGGGGTCGCAGAGCCAGCCCACCATGCGCTCGCCGTCCAGCACCACGCAATCCCCGGCCTGGTCCACCCGCTCCTGGGTGGTGGGCAGGGGCGTGGCCCAGAGCATCGCGTCGATCATCGCGTACTGGAGGCTGCCATCCAGGTCCACCTGCTCGATGACCCGCACCCAGCCGGCTAGCTCCGTGGGCGCGGGGATCTCATACCCGGGCCCCGCATCGGGGGTACCGAGGTCCTCGCCGCCCGTGTCGGCCCCGGCCACCTCACCCGCGGTGTCTGCAGGCTGCGGGGCCGCGTCCACGCCCCCGCCCGTGTCCGTGGCTGCGCCGCCGCCCCCGCCGTCACAAGACAGGCAGAACCCGACCAACGCGATCAAGGCAATCAGGATTCTCATGGCATGTCTCCTTGAGCATTCTTCTCTCGACGCGGGGAGTCAGCCCTGAAGGGCTTCCCACATCGTCGGCTCTTTGCCGTTGAGTGGACAGGAAGTTTCATCTCGGTTTCAGGCCTCCACGGCGAGTATCGGAGGAGGGAGTCT
>CAYOTU010000452.1:0-3242 GCA_964406905.1 uncultured Myxococcales bacterium
GGGGCTTTCCTGGTGGGGAGCCGGGGTCCGCACCGTCCTCGGGCCGTGACACTAAATAGACTTATCGAGGCGCTCCATGAGGGGCATGAGGGTGGACCGGTCCTTGGCTGAGCCGAAGAGCGCGTCGTCCCGCCGGGTCAGCGCGGCCAGCTCATCCGGATCCTTGATTCGGTCGCACTTGTTGTAGAAGGTCACCAACTCCGTTTTTCCGAGGTCCATGTCCCGGAGGATTATTTCGACGGATTCCTTCTGCTCGTCCCGGTAGGGACTCGACGCGTCCACCACGTGGATGAAGAGATTCGCCTGCTCCAGCTCCTCCAGGGTTGCCTGGAAGGCCTGGAGCAGGGTCTCGGGCAGATCCCGAATGAAGCCCACCGTATCCGTCAGGATCACCTCCCGGTCCCGGGGGAAGCGGAGGCGCTTGGAGAAAGGGTCGAGGGTGGCGAAGAGCTGGTTCTCGGCCACGGCTTTGGCCTGGGTCAGGGTGTTCAGCAGGGTGGACTTCCCCGCGTTGGTGTAGCCCACGATGGAGATCACGGGAACCCCGGCCCGGATCCGTCGTCGCCGTCGATTTGCCCGCTCCTTGGCGAGTTGCTTCAAGGCCCGCTCCAGGTGGCGAATCCGGTCCATGACCCGGCGCCGATCTACCTCGAGCTTGGTCTCGCCGGGGCCGCGACCTCCGATGCCGCCCATGAGGCGGCTCATGGCCGTGCCCGTACCGACGAGGCGGGTCTTCATATGACGGAGTTGGGCCAGTTCGACCTGGACCTTGCCGTCCGCACTCCGGGCTCGCTGTGCGAAGATATCCAGGATGAGCTGGGTGCGGTCGATCACCCGGATTTCCGCTATCTCGGAGATCGATCTCACCTGGGCTGGGGTCAGGGACGGGCTGAAGACCAGCAGATCCACATGGCGCTGCATCGCCTCGATGATCAGGTCGGTGAGGCGTCCCCGCCCGATGAAGGTCCTGGCATCGGGGCGCCGCCGCTGCACCACGCGATCCACCACCTGGAGGCCCGCTGTGGCGGCCAGGTCGGCCAACTCCTCCACGTCCCATGCCTCTGCGCGGTCCCCGGGATCAGCCAGGTGAATCAGGATCGCTCGATCTCCGGCAGCGTCCGCCTCCACGAGGCGGGCCTTGCGTCCTATCTCCCCCTCCAGCTCCCGGATGAACGCATCGAAGTTCAGGTCGATGCGGTGGGCTTTTACGTCGTCGTGGATCTCCCAGCGTTGGTCCGCCGGGTTCTCGGGGAGGAGGTGAGCCCAGCTCACCAGGGGGTCCCCGTTCCCCGGCCGGATCACCACCACCGCGTCCATTGAGAGGAGGGAGAGGTCGGTCAGATCGTCGGTGGAGAGGGGTTCGCCGTGGAGGTGAACGTGGACGAGGCGCAGGCCCCTGAGGCGTCCATGACCGGCCCGGAAGCGGCCGAACTCGGGCATATCGAGGCCCTGGGAAGCACCCGCCACCACGAACTGGATTGCGCCGCGTCGGTCCAGGAGGACTCCGATCTGACGCCCGGTGGCCACGGCCAGCTCGGCCAGCTCCCTGGCGAGCTCCGCGGTGACGAGGCTCTCCGGGGGGAGGCGTCGTCGATAAAGCCGCTGGAGCGCTCCACGCTCCGAGGAGCGGAGACCCTTGACGTTGCCGTAGATTTTGCTGGAGATGCTGGCTTACCTCCCCTTCTAGAACAGGCGCCGCAGGGCCACCACCACGGCCTTCCGCAGGGATCCGGGGAGCCGGGTTTTTGCCGCCTCTTTGAGATGGGTGGTGGCCTCGAAGAGGCGGCCTTCGTCCAATTCCAGGAGGCCGATTCGTGCGGTCAAGACCCCCTGGGCAGCGTCACCGCCTTGCCTCAGCCCCTCCTCAGCGAAGGAGAGGGCTTTGAGGCGGCGCCCCTGGGCAGCGGGGATCTCCACGAGCCAGGTGAGGGTGTCCCGGTAGCCTGACTCATCGGCCCAGACTCGCCGGAACTCGGTCATGGCCCGATCGGTCTTCCCCAGGAGGAGATGGGTTCGACCCAGGAGATAATGTGTCTCGGGAGTGCGGCGCTTGCGGTGCACTCCCTCGAGGATCTTGAGTGCGGCCCCGGGATCCGCGCCGACCAAGTGGGCCCGGGCCGCTACGTGGGGCAGGACGGTCGAGCGATGGTATTTCTTCAGCTGGGGGGTCAGCTCCTCGATAAACTGGTATGTCGGCGCGTCCACCAGGCCCAGGAGGGTCTCCCTGAGATCCTCCTGGGCCTCTGCTAGAACCTGGGTCAGGTACCGGGCCAGAGCGCCGATCTCCTGCTGCTGCGTATTCTCACGGAAGGACTCTCCCCAGAGGGCGGCCGCGGCCGCCACCTCATTGTCGTCGAAGCGCAGGCGGGCCAGGAGATTGAGGGCCAGGGGGAAGCGACGGTTCAGACGCAGGGCCTCCTCGACCCGGGCGTAGGCCTCGCCACGGCGTTCCTGCTGGAGCGCTGTGAGGGCCAGGAAGTAAGACAGCTCGGCCTGGAACCAGCTCGGCCCCATCTGGAACTCGGGGAGGCCGTCGGTCTCGACCCGGCCCGCGGCTTGGACAAAGGTCCGCGCAGCTTCGCTCACGTTCCCGCGGCGGTGGTGCTCGATGCCTATCATCAGGAGCCGCTCTGCGCCCTCGGTCCGGTCGGACCATGTGAAGGGATCTGCTGGGCAGATCCCCTCTTCACCGGGGCGCGGTTCGACCTGATGGTCCACCACTCGAAGCACGCCAGCGTCGTTTCGCACCAGCACCAGCGTACACCATACGTTGGTGCGTACGAAGAGCCCGCTGCGGAACAATTCCTCGGTGATCCGCAGAAATCGCACAGCGTAGCGTCGCCCCACCGGCTCGATGGAGACGTCCCGCAGGAGGACCTGGGCGTCCCGGATTGCGTCCCAGCGGGGGTGAGTCAGGAGACGGTCAAAGACCGCGGTGCCCTCGGCTTGGAGCGCTATCAGGCCTCGGGGGTTGGAGGTACGGATCGCCTCCTGATAGCCGTGGAGGAGCGCCACAATTTCATCCTGCGCAACCTCGCCCGCGAGTACGCGTGCGTCCGCCTGCGCGAAGACGAGTCCGATCGCTGCGATCAACACGACTCCCTGGCGATGCGCCATGGAACAACCTCCGGGTTCCCGGAATGATAATCCAACGCACCGGCTTGGGCAAGGGCCGATAAACACGCGATTTATGCAGCTTTTTCTGGATTGAATGCATCGAAAACCTTTAGGAAATGAATGTT
>CAYOTU010000453.1:0-2794 GCA_964406905.1 uncultured Myxococcales bacterium
TTGCTTGAACGGAACCAGACGTGTTGAGCCGAGCGACAATTTCGATCACGGCTGCCTCTAGCGGGGATTCTGGTTGACCCTGGGAGCAACGAATGATAAAGCTGGTCGACTCAGCCCGATCCCCGGAGGAGGTTGGAATGCGTGTAGCGATCGCCCTCTTGATCGTCTTGTCCTTAGTGGTCGTCGCGGGCTGCGTGGAGCAGCACGACAACCCCGACCTCTCCGAGCAGGATATCCGCCTCACCTTCCTGCACACGTCGGACATTCACGGGCGCCTCCTCCCCTACCGGATGAAGGTCACCCTCACCGACAAAGAGCTGGGCCTTAAGCAGGAGAACGAGCCCTTCGGGGGCATCGCCCGTATCGCGCACATCATCAACCGGGAGCGGGCTCGCGGGGATCGTGTCGTCTACGTGGAGAGCGGTGACGTGTTCCAGGGCGCACCGATCTTCAACGCATTCATGGGGGAGGCCAGCTTCCGCACCATGTCCTACCTGAACCCCGACGGGTTCGTCATCGGCAACCACGAGTTCGACACGGGCCTCGGCAACCTCATCCTCCAGACCAAGAAGTGGGTGTCCTTCCCCTTCCTGGCGGCCAACTACTACTTTCTCGAGGACAACGAACTGAGGGACTATATCCAGCCCTATACCATCATCAATAAGGGTGGCCTCCGCATTGCGCTCCTCGGCATCGGCGATTTCAGCTCCCTCTCCTCGGTCACGGATATCGGCAACAGCATGAAGCTCCTGCCCCTGGACATGGTCGAAACCGTAAACTACTACGTGGCTCTCCTGCGGCCCCAGGTGGACCTGATCGTGGTGCTCTCCCACGCTGGGCTGAGCCACGACCAGGAGTTCATCAAGGCCACCGAGGGTGTGGACATCGTCTTCGGCGGTCACCTTCATATCGTGCTCAACCCACCCAAGATCGTGAAGAACCGCATCGGCGAGAACGTGCTCCTGGTCCACTCCGGTGCATTCGCAAAGTACGTCGGCCGCCTCGATGCTGTGGTGCGCATGGACCCCGAGACGGGCCGCTACCGGGTGCAGAGCCACGACTACAACCTCTTCCCCGTGGACTCCACCGTCCCCGAGGAGCCTGAGATGGCCCAACTCATGGACCAGTATCGGCTAAAGCTCAACCAGATGATCGATCTCACCTCGGTCTTGGGATACAGCGCAAAGCTCCTGACCAAGTATGGCTACGAGGGCGGCGATTCCTCCCTGGGCAACCTGGTCTCCGAGGCGATCAGGAAGTTTGGCCGGGTGGAAATCGGCTTCACCAACACCCTGGGGATCCGCTCAAACATGTACCCGGGGCCCATCACCTTCGACGACCTCTACAACATCTTCCCCTTTGAGAACACCATCACCCTTCTCTACATGTCCGGGGTGGATCTTCGGCGCCTCTTCGACTACGTAGCCCGGCGTTCCTCGGGGCGCGGCTGCGTCGCCCAGCTTCAAGTGGCGGGCGCGCTCTTTACCATGAACTGCAACGGTGATCCGCCGCCCTTCTACTTCGAGTGCTGGGACTGCGGCCACTACGACGAGGACGGCGTGTTCGTCGAGACGGCCTGGGAGGGCTGCGCTGCGGGCTGCCTGGCGGGCTGCGGCACCTCCAAATCCTGCCGCCAGGCCTGCCTGGACGGCCTGCGAACCTGCATCACCGGTCATAGCGACAAGGTCGAGGACTCCTTCTGTATGAACGAGTGCCTCCCCGCAGCGAAGGCGAACCCCACCCAGGCGGGCCTCGACCAGCTCCTGGTCTGCATGGACGACTGCTTCCCCCGATCCGAGGACATCCGCATCACCACCTGCCCGGACCCCCAGGCGGTGACCGACCGCTCGGGCTGCACCACCAAACCCCTGATCCCGGAGCAGGTCTACGAGGTCGCGACCAACGACTACATCGCCAAGGGCGGCTCCGGCTTCACGATCCTCAAGAGCAACAACACCCAGACCGACACGGGCCTGCCCCTGCGGGAGGCGGTCCTCGAGACGATCTTCACCTCGCCGCCCTGCGTGGAGCAATGCCTCGATCGGGACGGAGACCTGAACCTGGCCGGCTGCCCTGTCTACAACGACTGCCTCGAACGGGTCGGAGGCTTCCTCGACGGGTTCTGCGAGGGAATCGACCACACCCTCACCCCGTCCATGGAGGAGGACTTCACCGGCCAGCCCATGGGCTGTGGCGTGGACACGGGCGCATGCTGGAAGGATACCGACTGCTACCCCGTGGACGCGATCTGCGCGGACGGGGGCTGCAAGGCATGCAAGAGCAGCGCGGAATGCCTGGTGGATCAGGACAACACCTTCTGCGTGGACGGCTGGTGCGTCGAGCGCACCATCGCCTGCGTCCGGGGGCGTTGCCTCCATCGCTGCGAAGTCGATGCGGACTGCCCCGGCGAGGCCCTGCCGGGGCAGCTCCGTTGCGTGGACCACGGCTGCTACCCCAGTCCGTCCATCCCGTGCCTCACCGATCTCGAGTGTACCGCCCCACACAGGGCCTGCTTCGGGGACGCTACCCCCTGCCAGAAGGACGATGACTGCGCAGCGGACGAACGCTGCGAGGCCCTCCTCTGCATCCCCGGGGACCAGGGTACGCCCTGCCTGGGGACGGGCTGCGCGGGGGCCTGCGAAACCTGCGATGCGGACGCACAATGCTCCGGAGATCTACGCTGCATCAAGCATCTCTGCGTCAGCACCCCTTCGCTCTGCGTGGACAACCGTTGTCGCCTCCGCTGTACCGAGGATGGGGACTGCCTGCCCGGCGAGGCCTGTGCGGCCGGAAC
>CAYOTU010000453.1:2804-3240 GCA_964406905.1 uncultured Myxococcales bacterium
GCCGGAACCTGCGAGCCTATCGCGTGCAGCGCCACGCTGACCGGCGAGGCTCTCTGCCGCACCAACAACCTCTGGCGTGCCCAGCAGCGCTGCCTCGCAGTGCCCTGCGTGGATTCCCAGGTGGACGGTCGCATCGGCCGCATCCTCCCCGAAAATCTCGAGGAGCTGGAGTTCGCGTTTGAGCCCAACGACCCGGAGGACCTTGACCTTGAATAAGACCGCCATCGGCCTTCTGCTCCTGGCCGCGTCGGCGGCCGGCTGCGTCACCGAGTACAAGGACCCCAACCGCCTTGAGAGCTTCAAGGTCAGCCTCAGCCCCGGTCACGGGGTGGAGAGTGGCAGCGAGGATGGCCGGATCCCCTATGTCTCTGGTGCGTACTGCACCAACGAGGTCCCCTGCCCGACCGGAGAGGAGTGCCTGGGGTACTGCTGCGTC
>CAYOTU010000454.1:0-3227 GCA_964406905.1 uncultured Myxococcales bacterium
GGGGTAAGTTTGAATCGTTTAAAGTTTTGCCGATCATTCTGGCCGGTTTGCTGGCCTGTGTCCTGGCTCTGGGTTGCTCTGGAGACGACGAGCAATCCAGCAGCGAGAAGGGGAGCGAGAAGGCCAAACGCAGTTCAGCGAAGGAACCTCTCGACCAGGAGAGTCCGGCACCCGCGACTGCGTCCGTCGCTGCCTCAGGGGCTGCGTCCGGAGGGGCGAACTCGCCCTCGCCGGCCCCGCTGGCCTCTCCGCCCGTTGACCTGGAGGCGATCCGGGCAAATATAGGCGGTCATACGCCGGAGCCCTTTCCCGTGACACGCGATTCCCCACAACTGGTGCGTCCGGTTTCCCAGGAGATCACCCTCAGCCATATGCTCGATCGGGTCTGGGGTGTGCGGCTGCCCAGCTCCGCGGCCGGGTATGCGCTCGAAACCCGAATCGGCTCCCCCCCGTACAACAAAGCTCTGGAGGCCGGCGACGAGACGGATCTCCCGGAGCATTTCCCGCGGGAACTGGTGATCATCGTCAGCAAGGAGGAAATGATCGTCAACGACGTTAAAGTAGCGGACGTGTACGGACGCGCCGGGGCTGACGGAAAGGCCGAGACCTGGGAGATCCCAAAGGGTGAGGGTGCGTTCCGGATCCACGCTCTGACCGCGCAGCTTGGGCAGTACCGTGAATTCAGATCCACCCTCTTGCGCTCGGTGGGGGTCCCGCCAGAGCTGGCCGACGTCTGTGATCTTGCTACCCTGGTGATTGACGCAGAGCTTCCCTATCGGATCCTGGCCGAGGTGATCCTCAGCGCAGGTCACGCCGACATCTTCAGGTTCCGCCTGGCCACCCGGAGCCTCGACGGCCTCGTGTCCTACCAGATCCTCTCTGCGCCTCGTCTTGACCGGCGATTGATTGAGGCCACGCATCTGGTGGGGGACGCGTGGTGGCGCAGCGCTACGTTACCGACCCGGGACTTTGGGTTCGCGTACGTCAACTACATAGCAAGCGCGGTCGCTGACGACTGGAAGGGCGAGTGCGACCCGGATCTAGGCGTCTGCGTACCGCCCACGGTGAACTCTGAAGAGAATCTGCGGGACCGCGCCGTCGTAGCAGACCTTGCGGCCGGGCTCGAAGCTGTCCGGCGTGGGGTGCGGCTGACCGCGTGCCGGAACCGGGCGTCGGCTACGTCCGATCTCAGCCGGGACCAAGCCCGAAGGGCGCAGGAGGCGAACGTGGCTCTTGCAGAGCCCATCGGGGCACCCTCCGGGAAGCCCCTCCCACAGGGGAAATCGGGGCTGAAGCCCCTCCCACAGGGGAAATCGGGGCTGAAGCCCCTCCCACAGGCCGCAACTGCACCCGCATCTGCCGATCCCAGCCGGGACCAAGCCCGAAGGGCGCAGGAGGCGACCGTGGACCCCAAGCCGATCCCGGCCGGGACCCTGCTGGTGGAGCCGGAGCGCGCCGGGAGCAGGGTTCCCTTCGTCTACCTGCGGGAGGACAGCGCATACCTGGTCATCTTTGACATGGACAAGGTCGAGGCTGTCCGCTCTGAGCTCTTCGGCGTTGAGAAGTTGGACCTTTTGGTAGAGACCCTCGAAAAGCTGCATCCGGAGCCCGGGGTCCTGCATCTCGGCGCGGACCTGAACGTGGCGGTCTCCCGCCTGGTTGAGGTGGCTGACCTTCTGCGGCATCGCTGCCGCATCCAGTCCATGTCTGGACGCTGCATCGAGCGAGAGCGCTGGTTAGCGTCGGTCTATCTTTTCGCCAGCCCCCCCGGGTACTTCGAGTTGATGCCCGAGCCGGTCCCCGACGCGAAGGTTTTTCCGTTCCATCCGTCTCGGGTTGAAGGTGCGGAGGGTCCCGAGGCCGGGTTTTGTCCCCTGAGGGAAGTCCAGGAAGCGGCAGCGCCTCGTCTCGACGCGCTGCGAGCCTGCTTGGTACCGACCCAGGCAGCCGCGGACCTGACACTGTCCCTGAGGTGGCATGCAGCGGGCCGCCTGGAGGTCCTGGCGACCGACCCGCCCCTTCCGGACGAACAGATCAGGTGCATGAAGGCGGCCCTCGCTGCACCTGCTGCGGCTCGGGAGGTTCGATGCGACGCGGCCCTCCTCCTCAAAGCCGCGCCTGCGATCCCCAAGGGGTAGCTGTTTTGGGGCACTTGGAGACTTGGCATCCACTTCTGGCGCAGTTGGCGATCCGTAATGCCGACGGTGTATCCCGTGCGGCCCTGGCCGGGGGGGGTGGTCTGGCGACCCTCCTGAAGCAATCGGAAGAGCAGGGGGTCGCATACGCAGTGGCGAGTGAACTCCTGGCGCGGGATTGGCGGCCACTCCTCGGCCCCGAGGACGCGGCCGCTGTGCGTAGGGTTCAGGAGGCAGCGGTGCGGCACGATCTCGTGTGGGAGCGGGGTGCGCGTGATGGGCTCGCCGTTTTCCCTGGGCACGTGAGGCCGATTCTCCTCAAGGGTGGGGGGGGCCGGTTCGTCATTTACGATGAGCCCGTGGCCCGCGCCGCAGTGGATCTGGATCTGATGGTCCCGCGGGGCAGCAAGGCCAGCATCCGATCCGGTCTGGAAGCGGCGGGGTGGCGGGATGAGAAGCGGAGCCAATCGACGCGCTGGCACGTCCACGCGTTCTACCGCCCGGCTCCCCTGGGAACCATGAGCCTTGAATTCCACCAGACCCTGGACAACCCCGAGCGTGGAGCCATCGACTACGAGACCCTAGCACCGCATTGCTCCGAGTTGGAGGTCCTTGGAAGGGTCTGTCTGGTGCCGAATCCCGCGGCCCAGCTCCTGGTCGGCGCCACCCACGCGCTACGTCACGGGCTCAATGTGCCGCTCAAGAGCCTTGTAGACGTACATCGTACCATGCAGATCTGCTTGCGAGCGGGGGACCAGCGTTGGGATGGCGATCCGCGTGAGGATCCAGTGGCAAGGGTGGGACTCCTCCTGGAAGAAAACCCAGGCGTCGCCGCGACCATGGGCGTTATGCTGCGTCTGTCCCAGGTCCTGTTCCAGACCCCCGTCCCGCAGTCCTGGCGCCAAGCTCTTGCTCCGCCGCGAACAACAGCCCCCCTGCTGTCTCTCTCCCTCGATCCCCAAGTGCCAGGCTATGCCCGCGGGCCATTCACCCGCTCCGAACACCTGCGCCGTCTATGGTTCCAGGCCCTGCTTACGGGCAGTCCCATAACCATGGCACGAGTAGGCTGGGGATGGTTTCTACGAAGGTGGG
>CAYOTU010000455.1:0-3219 GCA_964406905.1 uncultured Myxococcales bacterium
TAGGCCCGTGCCCCCTCCACAGGGTCAGCAACACCGGCCACGTCGAGATGCGGCAGGGCTTGGACCGGCACTTCCTGGAAGAAGGGGTCTGAGTAGTCCCAGGGGGCCAGAATATCCGGCTCTATGCCCAGATTCGAAGCCACGGCCGCGTCCATGGTTTCCTTGGCTGCGCCGAAGGGCGCGTCGGTCACCTTAGCGAGTTCGTCGAAGGTCTCCAGAAGTTGGCCCGGATCCAGCTCCGCTACGCGGATCTGCATGTCCCACCAGTCCCGGTAGCCCGCGCCCCTGGCCATGCGGTTTCGAAGGGCCATGAGGCGTCGCATGGGCGCGGCGACCGTGTCCCCGACTGACTTCTGACACTCCCAAGCGGCCCGGCGCGTAGCCCGGTCCTTGGAGTTGCGCAGGATCTCTGCAACATCGTTCATGGTCACAGCGGCGCCAGCGGTACCCGGGTGATCCGAGAAGGCCTGCTCGATCCGAGTCTCGGCAGCGACCCGTTCATCGACGTCGGCCGCTTCAGCCCGGTGCGTGGCAAGAAGCGACTCCACGACCTCGAGACGTCTGCGCAGCAGGGGCGTTAGTTCGTTGCGTTTCGCCAACAGGTTCCGTACCGCACCCAGGCGCGTTGGATCGGAGAGAGCCCGCCGGTAAGCGACCATGCCCTCTTCGTATTCCCGGTAGAGAGCGCCGCCGCCCCGGGTCATGGCCTCCCATTGGGCAGCGCGTGCGGCTCGCTCCAGGGGCGCGATTTCCCGGACGAACTCATCCACCAGCAGGGCGCCTGGTTCCTGTGCGCGGTCCGACATCAAATCTCCTGATCACCAGAGCCGACCCCATTTCATACCGGATCCTTGGGCGTTTTTCCTTAACCTTCGTGCCTCGTCGTCGTAACCGCCCCCGTCCGGGTGACCGGACCCCCTGAAAACACAGCGCTTTTCAATACGGAGGCGTCGTTATGAGACGCACGAAAGAAGCGGTCATCTTCGCAATAATTTTCTTCGCTACGCCGGCTCTAGCCTCGAACACCAGCTTGGTCACCATGGGCTTCGGCACCCACGTCGGCATGACTCACGTCAACTACATCATGGGCGGGACCGCCAACGACTTCGTCACCGAGTTGGGCATGCGCATCAAGCTGTTCAAGGTCCTGGGCGTGGACTTCAACTACAACTACCTTGGCGAGAACGAGGGGACCAATGGCGAGGTCTTCGTTTCTCGGATCCGTGCTTCAGCCCTGGTCTACCCCATCCCGACAAGGGTGATCTCCTGGTACCTGCTGGGCGGTCTGGGTGCGTCGAACTTCAACGACATGTTCTCCAGTGAGATGACTTGCAAGTCCTTCCACGCGGGCACCGGCCTGGAGATCTACACGGGTAAGCACTTTACAGTCACGGCAGAGTTCCTGATGCTCATCCCCGATGTCTCCAGAATAGCAGTCTCCAAGCAGCCCCTTGAGATCGGAACCGACGGAATGCTCCCCACATCAGGAATGTCCCAGCCCGACATCAAGGATTATATTTCCCCTGACAACTTCCAAATCAACATCGGCCTGAAGTACTTTTTTTGATTAGACCCTTTTAGGACTGCGGCGGGCTACTTCTTCAGGATCTCGCTATCAATGAGCTTCTTGAAGGTCGCCACGTCACGGCTGGGGGCCTGGAATTTGCGGCCGTTAATGTAGATCGACGGGGTGCCCCGTACGCCGGTCTTCTGGCCTTCCTTGAACTGCTGGTCCACGATGTCCTTGTAGGTCTCCTCATCGAGGGCCTTCTTGAATTTGTCCATGTCCAGCCCAAGCTCCTGGGCGAATTTGTCAAGGTTCTCACGCTTCAGTGCCTTCTGGTTTTCGAAGAGCTTGTCGTGCATCTCCCAAAACTTCCCCTGCGCGTTGGCGGCCATGCTGGCCTGCGAGGCCATATTGGAATCCTTGTGGAAGGAGAGGGGGAAGTGCCGGAATTCCAGCTTCATGTTGTCCGGGTACTCCTTGAGGAGATCGTAGATCGGCTTCCTGACACGGCCGCTGTAGGGGCATTGGAAGTCAGAGTATACGGTCACGACGATCTCGGCGTCTTTCGGTCCCTTGAATGGGGCTGGGGCTTCCCAGGTCCTGACCTCGTCCTCAAGGGGCTTGAAGACCTTGCCTTTCTTGATGACCTCCTCGTAGACCTTTGCCAGAGGAGTACCCGCAGCGACGAGGGCCTTGGCCTTCTTGATCTCTTCCTTGATGACGGGCTCAATGTGCTCGAAGGGCACCGCACCGCGGACCTGGCGACCGTTGATGTAGAGGTTCGGGGTACCACGCGCGCCGACGTCGCTGGCCAACTTCATGTCCGCATCCACCTCGGCTGCGCAGACCGTGCCGTTCATATCGGTCTCGAACTTACCCATGTCGAGGCCCATCTCCTTCGCGTATCCGTTCAGGTCGTCCTTGGCCATGGCGCGCTGATTTGCGAAGAGGATTTTGTGCATCTCCCAGAACTTGCCCTGCTTGTTCGCTGCGCAGGAGGCCAGCGCTGCGCCCCTCGCGTTCTTGTGGAAGCTGAGGGGGCTATGCTTCCAGACTACCTGGACCTTGTCGCCGTAGGCCTCGATGATTTGATCGACGGTGGGCTCCACTCGTTTGCAGAAGGGACACTCAAACTCTGAGAATTCCAGAATGGTAACCAGGGGCTCGGTCGCACCCTTGGCGGGCTCGTTACCTCTGAGGGTGGCCTTCCAGACGGTCTTGGGGACGGGGCGGGGCTGTCGCTTTTTCTTGGCGTCCTTCTTCTTTGAATCCGGGCGTTTCCGCTCGGCCTTGTTCGGGCGCGTGGGGCGGTCACCGCGCGTGACATTGTCTTTGGCTGGGGCCGGGGCCGGGGGGGCCAGGAGCTTCTCGGCCTTGATCTTTTCGACGACCTTGGCCGCGATGCGGTCCGTGTCAATCTGCTTGGCGATCGCGCTGGCGAGTTTTTCGTAGTCAATGCTCGGCGGCGGGACCTGGGCGGACGTTGGGGCGACCGCTGGAGCGGCCTTCTGGGGCGCCGCACCGGGCTGCTGTTGGTGGACCTGATTTTCGCAGGCCGCGAACATGACGCTCAACGCCAGGATGCCCACAAGGGCGCGAATCCGATGCCGTCTCATTCGTCTACCTCCTCATATGATGGCTAATGCCATTCTCGCTGATTTCAGCCCCATCTGAGGCCATCTTTCAGGAACTGTGTAAAATAGGGCAGCAGT
>CAYOTU010000456.1:0-3214 GCA_964406905.1 uncultured Myxococcales bacterium
TGAGAGCAGACGGCTTGGCGCCCCGCAGGCTGCGCGGCCCTCCAGCGCGAGGCAGATCACCGCGCGACCTCCGTCCCAGCCTTCAGGCAGGTAGAGGTCTACAGGAAGATCAGGACCTTCGGTTCGGGCGACGAAGCCCGGCGCAGGAAAAGCAGCAGGATCGGTCAGGGTGAAGGTCCCCGCTCCATCCCCGGGGTTTCCCAGGATCAGGGAGAGAGCGTCCGAACTGGGCGCGTCCAGCGCGGCAAGGGCCTCATCCAGGAAGTCCCGGACCATGGACAAGGTCGAAGCGTTGTCCTTGGGGGCCTTGAGGTGAAGATCCGGTGCGTCGGAGAAGATCGTCCCATCCTCCACTCCTTCGAGGCTCGGCGCGTCCAGGGCCGTGGCAAAGAATCCATAGACAGCCTCCCGCTTCACACGGCTGATCTGATGGGGGCCGGGGAAGCCCTGGTGTAAAACCCGCTCCGGATGGCCGGTGTGTGCCCAGGCCACCGAAGCATCGGCCATAACCTCCTGTACCACGTGGGTCGGACCCGCGATGTAGTCGTCGTCCCCGGTCAGAGCGAAGAACCAGCGGGGCGCGGCCAGAGCCACGACCTCCGCATATCCGCCGTAGGTGAGGAGTGAGAGGGGGAAATGTTCCGGGTCACGGAACAGCCTGTAGCCGACCCTGAAGGCCCAGTCGTCCAGTCCGTCGATGGGCGCTGCCGCCAGGATCCGGGGCTCCACCGCTGTCAGGTAGAGGGTCGTCTCGCCGCCGCCGGAGTGCCCCACCATGCCGATGCGGTCGGGATCCACATCGGGGCGTTGCTCCAGGTAGTCGATCATGCGCCGCGCTATGGACGTGATCGGCAGGTTCATGGACCGACCGGCAAGGAGGTTGCCCTCGGGGTGCATGTGGTTGTTTTGCTGGGTGGTGAGGTCGCCGAAGAAGATCCAGTCGGGCTGGACCACCAGCGCCCCCCTCCGGGCCAGGTTTACACCAAGAGTCAGGATCGCATCCCGGCTTTTGCCGGGCTGGTCGTGGCCATGGTGGACCAGAATTCCGGGAAGGAGTCCGGTCGCGTCTTTGGGGCGCATCACCAGGGTGGTAATCCAGAGGCCGGGGTGTGCCTCGATCAGGCGCTTCTCAACCAGATAATCGCCCCGATCAAGGGTCTCCATGAGTTGGGAGTTCACCGGTGCCCCGACGGCCTCGATGCCGTCGAAGCCCAACGAATGGATCAGGGCCTCTCGGGTCTCCTCCTGCCAAGCGTTGAACGCGTCCGCGTCCGCGGGGATCCCAGGGGGATCGATCCGTGAAAGGAGGTAGTCCCAGAAGACCCGGTCGCTTTCATGGATGCGCACCGGAACGTGTTCCGGGTCCACGGGGTCGGGGCAGCGTAGGACCACTGTGTCGCCGCCCAAATCAACATGGACCACCACGTCGGTTTCCGTGAGGTCCACGTTGGTGATCACGTCCACGCCGTTCGCGCCGGAACCGGAGCAGGCCGGGAGGATACCAAGTAACAGGACGGGAAGGCAGGTCACAAGCGCTTGCTTTTTCATCGGCTCCTGAGGCGCTTCAAGCGCCGGTGAAGGGTCGTTCGATCGATTCCGAGGGCCTCCGCTGTGGCGCTGACGTTGCCCTCATGGACAGCGAGGGCCCGTAACATGAGGGCAACGTCGATGGTCTCCAGGAGGGGGACATCGGAGCGTGATTGGATGAGCTTCTCAACCAAGTTCCGAAGTCCCATTAGCCCAAGACCGGGGACGGTATCGTCGGCCCCGGTCGGTTTTCTGAGGAAGAGCGGGAGATCCGCCGCCTCGATTTGGTCGGCCTGACAGATCACAACCGCGTGGGCGATAGCGTTCTCGAGCTGCCGAACATTGCCTGGGTACCTGTATTCCAACAAAAGCCCCATCGCCTCTAGAGAGATATTATTGATCGCCTTGTTCTCCGCGCTGGCGGACTTCTGGAGAAAGTGCTTGGCCAGGAGGGGGATGTCTTCTGGGCGCTCTCGGAGCGGCGGGATCTCGATGGGGAAGACCGCCAGGCGGTAGTAGAGATCCTCGCGAAACCGACCTGTCTCGACTGCTTTCAGCAGATCTTGATTTGTCGCTGAGAGCACCCGCACGTCCACCTTTACCCGCTCGGTTCCGCCCACCCGTTCGAACTCCTGCTCCTGAAGGACCCGCAGGAGCTTCGCCTGGAGGCCATGGCTCAACTCGCCGATCTCGTCCAGGAAGAGGGTCCCGCCGTTGGCCTGCTCGAAGCGCCCGATCTTACGGCCATAGGCGCCGGTGAACGCGCCCTTCTCGTAGCCGAAGAGTTCGCTTTCCAGGAGGGTCTCAGGGATGCCGGCGCAGTTGATCGCGACGAAGGGCTTGTCCTTGCGGGGCCCGTTGGCCTGAATCGCCCGAGCCACCAGCTCCTTGCCTGTGCCGCTCTCGCCGTAGATCAGCACGGAGACGCGGCTGTCGGTAACATGGCGGATCAGCTCGAAGATTTTCTGCATCTTCGGCGACACCGTGACGATCTTGTGGGTGAACGTGCCCTGATCCAGCAGATCCTGGAGGTGCCGGACCTGGGATTCCAGGTCGATCTCGGTGAAAGCGTTCTTGACCGAGACTCCCAGGCGGGTGAGGAAGCCCTCCTCGAGTTTGTTGTGTACGTAGGACGCGCCATGCTCAAGCATAGCGGACATGGCCATGCCGATGCTGCCGTGGGCCGTGACGATGATCACCTTGTTGTTCGGGAGCTCCCGGGTCATACGGTCCAGGAGTTCGAGGCCGTTGGCGTCGGGGAGCTGGACGTCGAGGAGGATCACGCCTTGGAATCCCCTCTCAATGGCCGCGACCAGCTCCCGTCCGGAGGCTGCAAACTGGATCTCATAGCCCGACGATGAGAGCGCATCTCCGAGGAGGTCGCGTATGTGTTCCTCGTCGTCCACAACGAGGACGGCACGGGGCAACTCCGCCAGGGTCTGTTCTTCAGCCATTTGGATTCCCCTGTTACGGGCCATCCTACACAGGGGCCAGCCTGGATTCAATCGATGTGGTTTTTTTGCAGATTACCGCCGAAGATACGACGCAAAAAAGGGTCCCGAAGGACCCTTTTTTGAAAACTCGACGTGTTTGAAAAACCGAAGAACTCAGAAGACAACAAGCAGGAACAGAGTTTTCACGTCGAGCCCGATACTGCGTCTCTGCTCTTCTGAGGAGGGGCCTCTCA
>CAYOTU010000457.1:0-3214 GCA_964406905.1 uncultured Myxococcales bacterium
GAAAGCCCCTCCCACAGGGACGAGACACATCCGACGACTTTGCGATTGCCCTGCATACGTGATCGGATAAGGCACTGATCCGGCCATGGTCCGCAGTAAGCCTCGCCCATACCCGATCCCGGCTGGGATCGAAAGGCCTTTGCGCTGTCGTTTTCTCGCTAACCGAACACGCATGGATCTCTCTGCCAAACCCCACGGCTCCTGGCCGTGAACACACCGACCCTCCCGGCCTACGGCCCTGGTCGGGCCGGCACGGCCGGAGCCTGAACCCCCGCTACGCAAGAGGGAAAAAGGGTAAAAGGGCTCAAGGTAAAGGCCTCAGGCATCGTGCCCCCAAGTTCGCGGAACGGCCGGACGGCGTGGTGCCGTCGCGCCTGGCCGACCGCATGTTGACCGCTCCGTAGCTGAAGCTGCCGCCGCGTATCACCCGGTAGGAGCCGGGCGGGTCAACCCACGCGCTGCCGTCAGCAGGCGCGTCCGTGTAGCTGCTGTGGTACCAGTCCTCGCACCACTCCCAGAGGTTGCCGCTCATGTCCAGCGCACCGCACCGGGACGCGCCTGCGGGCTTCGAGCCCACGGACCAGGTCCCGCCCTGGCTGCAACCGTAGCCCCCGGCGCCGCCCGCCTCGTTGAACACCACAGTACCGTTCGAACACGTCGGATCAGGCACGTCGCCCCAAGGGTACTTCATGTGCACCGGACCAGTAGCCGCGTACTCCCACTCGGACTCAGAAGGCAGCCGGCCGCCGGGCGCTGCCCAGCCGCAGAAGTCTTTCGCCTGCTGCCACGTCAGGCCATTCTGCGGATGATCCGAGCCATGGTTCGAAGACGAGTTCGTACCCCAACCATACCCGTTCCAGTCCTCGGTCGAGGGTGCGGAGCAGGCTCCGCCGTCGGCCATGCACGCCTCGTACTCCTCGACCACGATCTCGTACTTCGAGATGAAGTAACCGTACCCGATGCTCACCAAGTGCACCGGCGTTTCGTCAAAACCTCCGCCCTCGCCGGTGGAGCCCATCTGGAAAGACCCCGGCGCTATGTAAATCCACACGTCCCACTGTCGCCAGCCTGAGTTGTCATAACGGACATACTCGCAGTGGTCCTTCAAGTTGCAGTAGACACGATAGCCCGGGAGTTCAGGGCACTCCACGCCGCCGCAGACCTTCCCCTGCACCTGCTTGAGGCTCTGGCCGTCCAGCGTCCGGCAGTTATTCGCATACGGCACGCTCCCCACCGGCTGTCGCGCCAGCTCCATGCCACCCACAGTCACCCCGACCCACATCTGGCCAGGCAGATCAGCGGGGAACGTAGCGTCGGCCGGGTTCGTAGTACACACCCCACCCTCCTCCGGGCACATCCCGAGGTTCACGGTGAAGTACCCGTCCACCACGGCAACGTCCTCGTGGGTTGTGTGCCAGAACGACTCGACCACGTCCGTTGAGTCATACAGGTGAAACACCAGCGTCGTCTCCGTGCTCTCGCCCCAGCCCGTGCCGTCCGTCAGGCGGCCGGAGTAGGTGACGAACGCGGGGACGCCCGCGGTCGCTACGCGCGACACGAACAGGCAAAACAACATCACGGCGAGTTGCTTCTTCATCTCAATCCTCCTCGGGCGAGGATAGCACTGTACATCAGGATATCTGGAACGAGAAGGACCACCCGACTGACTCGGACCCCGTCCGCGTTTGGAATCACCGGGAGTCCAAGGTATACTTCTGCCCCAGAATGAACCAGCGTCCAGGAGGACCACCACCATGCGCCACTTCACAATCCTTGTAAGCCTCCTCTTCCCGGTCCTTCTTGCCATGGCCTGCGGCAGCGGCGACAGCGCTGGAAACCCATCGCTGATCAACGAAGTGATCGAAGACGATACAGAGACCGACGCGGAGGCCGACGCTACGCCGCAGGACACCACCCTACCCGACGGGGTCGAACCCCCTGCCTGCGACCCCGGCGCCACTACCTGCCTCGACGGGAAGCTCGCCACCTGCGACGGGACCTGGGGCTGGCTCCTTGAGGCCTGTCCCGAGGGACAATTCTGTCAGGACGGGATCTGTGCGGCGGAGACATGCAAGCCCTACGAGACGATCTGTGCCGAGGACGGCGGGGTCCAGGTCTGCGGCCCAGCGGGAGAGGGCTGGTCCGCGTCCTTCCCCTGTCCCGACGACCAGACCTGCCAGGACGGGATCTGCGTCCCCTCGGAGTGTGAACCCGGCGAGATCTTCTGCGTCCAGGACTCGGTGGTAGCGTGCAACGAGGACGGGACCGGCTGGATCGTGACCCCCTGTGAGGCGGATCAAGTCTGCTTCGGCGGCGCATGCATCGAGTGCGTCCATGACGAAGACTGCGAGGAGGGCTTGACCTGCAACGAGGGCCTATGCACCGCACAGCCCCTCGAGATCGTCTCGCCGTCGCCGCCGGACGGAAAGGTAAACGAGGCTTACGAGGCCGCCATGGAGGCGATGGGCGGCGTCCCGCCCTACGCGTGGGTCCTCCTGACCGGGGACCTCCCGGGAGGCCTCGTCCTCGATCCCGACACAGGTCTCATCTCAGGTATTCCGACAGAGGCCGGAGCATTCCCCTTCACCCTGGGCGTCCAGGACGCTGTCGACACCATCGACAGCAATGTCTACACGGTGACGATCCATCCGGGGGACGTGGCCCTGATCATCACCACCGGCTCCCCCCTGCCCAATGGAGAGGAGGGCAGCCCCTATCAGGTCGCGATCGAAGCCTCCGGCGGGATCCCGCCCTATATCTTCGGGATCACCAGCGGCGCCCTGCCGCTGGGGCTGGACATCTCCTCCAGCGGCGTCATCTCCGGGGTACCCCAGGATCACGGGACCTTCACGTTCACGGTCAAGGTCTTCGACGACGGCTATCCCGTCGGCGTGGGCCAGAAGGAGTTGGAGCTGACCATCGAGATCGCTCCCCTGAACATCGTTGCCACCACGATCTACGACCTCTGGGTGGTTAAAATCGTGGTGCTCCCACTGATCACTGTCGTGCAGGGGTTCCCGCTTCCCTACTCGGTCCAGCTAGAGGCCAACGGGGGGGTCAAACCCTACCACTGGAGCGAAATAGACATCTCCGGTGCGGTCTCCTGGCTGATCCCCAACGCGGGGCTGCCCGAAGAGTTGACCCTCGATGATGACGGACTCCTCCACGGCGCGGTCACGGACCCGTCAAAGGTCGTCGAGTTGAACATCCCCTT
>CAYOTU010000458.1:0-3198 GCA_964406905.1 uncultured Myxococcales bacterium
GTGAACGACCACGCCGTCCACCGCGAGGCCCCGGTCCTCCTGGTAGGCCCGCACAGAGCGGTCGAGCTCCGTATCGAACAGAGTCACATCGGGCAAGGCGTAGCCGGCCCAGCGCATCAGCGCCCTCAGCTCCAGCACTGCCTTCGAGTCCGATTCAAGTCGTAGCAACATCATCTCCTCCTCTTTGCTCCGGATCATTATTCGGTCGTCTTATCCCGGTTGCGGGCGTAGAGCCTCTCGACGTCCGCCTGGGCCGCGTCCTCATGTGCGTCATCTGCCTTCTTCATCAAGCCCAACCGGCCGCGGGCCTCATCCACGCTGAGGACCTCGAGCGCGACGAGCTGGGAGATGTCCGTCACGGACCAATTGGTGTCCACGACGATCTCCTCGCTCTCCTGCTCCTTGGTCTCCACGTCCGGGGAGAGGCCCATCTTCTGCTGGAGTGTGTTTTTCGAGATGAGGCCGCGGTCGTAGAGCTCGACGAGCAAACGCTTCTGATCCGTTTCGGCCGTGAGATCCATGTCCGAGAACTGGTAGTGGAGCTCCTCGTCTTCGAAGCCCTTGCGCTCCATCCACTCGTCGAATACCCAGTCCAGGATGTTGCGCGCCACCTGCTTGATCTCCTTGAGCTGGACGATCATCTTCTGCATGGAGACGGACGCGGTGGCGAAGTTGGGACCGTCGCCTGTGACGATGGAGCGAGCCATCCCGAGCGCGACCAGGATGTCCTCTTTGACCTCCCGCACCTTCTGCTCGGTGTTCAGGGCCTTGCCCTCGATCCCGTAGGTCTCCGCCTTGACGAAGAAGGGGACGACCATGCCGGACTTCATGTCCATGTGGTTCATCTCGTCGCGAATACCCTCCAGCATGGCCTGGTCCGGGGTGATGAGCTTGCCACCGAAGCTGCCGCCCACCTGGATGAATCGGAGGGGCGTAGTCCAGCGTTCGGCGATGGCCACCTCTGCTTTGCGATACTTCCTCAGCAGTTCGATGGCCTCGAACGCGGGCAGGACCATGGAGTTGCCTCTGGACTCGAACTCCGGCGCGTTCCACTTCAGGTGGATCATCTGGTCGAGAGCCAGGGAGACCTCTTCACCGTAGGAGCCGTCTGGGTTCTCCGGGCGCTGGATCGCCTCGACCAACTCATCGTTCTCGTAGACGAGCTCGACGCTCACCGGGTTCACACAGATGGCGCGATCCACGTCGTCGCCACCCTTGCTGCGGATGAAGTAGCCGATCGCGTCGCCCTTGATCAGGAGCTGGAGCACCATGTCCTTGACGAAGCTGTTGATGCCAAGTCGGTCGAATGCCTCGCGGGCGTCGTCCCGCAGTTCGTCGTCGTCGCTGTTGAGCCCGATCTCGTCACCCAGGGCGAAGGTGCGCCAGGCGTTCAGCGCGTTGGCCACCAGGGGCTCCTCCTGGTAGTACTCCACCGCTTTGCGAGCCCGGTCTTCCCAAGACTCTGGTATCGCACCCGTGGTTGAGGCCGCGTTGAAAAGGCCTGGTGACAATGCCGCCGCGGTCCCAAGCCGGGCCGGCGCGGCCCCCGTGGTCCGGGCCCCCCTGTTCCGCTTCTGTCTTTTCTTTCCCATGGTCATCCCCTCCTCAGAAGATTGGGTTGGTGCATACCGGTCGCAGGTTCACAATGATCTCGACAGGGTCGTAGTCGCCGTCTCTTTCCTGTGCGTGCCGCAGCAGCGCGCAGCGCATGGCATCCACGATGTGGTCGTTGCCCTTGGAGTAGACCATTCCCCGGTCGGTCAGCACGTAGGTCTGGGTGCAGAGCTGGTCCTCGACTTCGTGGTCCTGCTCGGGCAGCACGAGCTTGTGGGTGCCGAGTGCCTTGTTGATGAGCCTGGTCATCTCCTCCTTGGTGCGCTTCTTAATAGGGCGGCCGCGTTCGTCTTCGCCCACTGCGATGGAGCTGCCGAAGTCGTAGCCCACGAGGCGACCCGCGAAGTGGCAGTCCCGGAATTTGTCCAGGCCCATCAGCTCCTGGACCACGCTCATGCCGTTGCCGCCGCGGTCCACTCCGATGCCGGCGGGGGAGTACAGACGGTCCATCAGGGCGATGATCTCACTGATGACCGGATAGGGGATCTGCTCCGCGTGGATGCGGAGAACCAGGGTGAGGGTCTCGTTCCTCTCGTCCTCCTGGAACATCAGGAGCTCCGTCGGGTCCGATGTGTACCCGAGATCCCCACCCACCCAGAACGTGCCGTGGAGGTTCTTGAAGTGGAGGACGTTCTGTAGTCGTGTTCGGATCTCGGACTCGTTGGCGCAGCCCTTCAGTGCGTCCCCGGTGATAGACAGCTTTCGGTAGTCCTTGACCTTGCTGAGCGCGTCGATCACCAGCACCGGGCTGAACGCACCGTATGTCGGCTTGCCGTGCTCGCCGGCCACCTCGTGCTGCCAGCCCGAGGTACCCTTGCCGCCGTAGAAATCCTCCAGCTCCTTTTCGCGCTCTGCCGACCAGTCAGGAGCGGTCCAGGAGGGCCAGTGGAACCGCTTCCAGATCTTGCTCTGCGTGACGCGGTAGTAGTACGTGTCACGCAGGCCGTTGGGCGTGCTGTAGACCCGGAACTGCCCCTTCGGTTTTAGACATTGGCGCAGGGCCTCCCACGCGATCTCGGGTATCCATGCAGCCTCGTCCACCAGCAGCAGGTCCACATGGAGGGAACGAAACGAGTAGCCTCCGGTTCCACCGGGCCGGAAGTACACGTACGCCCCGTTTGTGAACCCCACCTCGAAGTAGGGCTTGCGCTTGATCTTCTGGGAGCCGTTGGGCTTCAGGGCGACGCTGTCGCGCAGAATGTCATTGGCGCCTAGCTGGTGCTCCACCTCCTCGATGATCGTGTCGAGATGTCCCTGGTACGGTGCGGCCACCAGCACGGACTTGCCCGGGTGCATGAACGCGAACCACAGGATCATGGTGCTCAGGTCAATGGTCTTGCCCACGGACCGGCCGTCCCGGTGCACGATCTTCGGAGCGGTGCATTCCAGGTCCTCTCTCTGGTAGTCCCGGTATCTGCGCTGGCTGCCATCCCGATTGGTCAGGGTTGCCTCGCCCCATGTGGCCGGGCTGAGCATTGCCTCGGCCATGATGCGTTCCTCGGGTGAAACAGCGCCCGGAAGTGACGTTTCACGTCGCTTGGACTGACGTTTGTGGGCTGAATCTTTCTTAGTCATGTCGCCGCC
>CAYOTU010000459.1:0-1901 GCA_964406905.1 uncultured Myxococcales bacterium
CTGCCGCCCCGGGAGGAGAAGATCCTCCGCATGCGCTTCGGCATCGGAGAACATCGCACCTTCACCCTGGAGGAGGTCGGGCAGGACTTCAACCTGACCCGGGAGCGGATCCGTCAGATCGAGATCAAGGCCCTGACCCGGCTCCGCGCTTCCCAGCGGTGCCAATCCTTGTCTGCGTTCATAGAATAGAGCGCCTACATCTGCAGCGCAGCCGCGCGCAGCACGTTCTTCATCAACATCGCTATGGTCATGGGCCCCACCCCACCGGGGACCGGGGTGATCATTCCAGCGACCTCGGAGACCGCCTCAAAGTCCACGTCTCCGCAAAGGCCGTCGTCAGTGCGGTTGGTCCCCACGTCAATCACCGCAGCGCCGGGCTTCACCCATTCCGCGCCCACGAGACCAGGCACCCCGGCCGCGGCGATCAGGACATCAGCGCGAGCGCAGACAGCAGCGACGTCCCGTGTCCGGGTATGGCAGACAGTGACCGTAGCGTGGCGATCCGTGAGCATGAGTGAAAGTGGACGGCCCACGATCATGCTGCGCCCCAGGACCACAACGTCAGCGCCCACCAGGTCCACCCCGCTGCGGTCCAGCAGCTCGATGACCCCTGCGGGAGTGCAGGCCTGAAACCGGGCCCGCTTCGCAGCCAGGAGGCCGATGTTCTCGGGATGAAAGCAATCGACGTCCTTGAGGGGGTCCAAGCGGCTCACCAGCCCGAACTCGTCCATGTGTTTCGGCAGGGGCGACTGCACCAGGATCCCATGAACCGAAGAGTCGCTGTTCAGGTCGTCAATGACCGCAGCGAGTTGGGCCCCGGTAGTGGAAGCAGGCAACTCGATGAGCCGGGATCCCATCCCAGTCCGTTTGCAAGCGCGTCGCTTGCTCCGAACGTAGACGTGAGAAGCGGGGTCTTCGCCGACCAGCACAGCGGTAAGGAGCGGCTGAACGCCATGGGCTTCAGTGAACGCAGTCACTTCAGTCTTCAGCTCCCGCCTGATGTCTTTCGCTATGGCTTTGCCGTCGATGATTCTTGCGGTCACGGGGACCTCCTTTATTGCATATCGGATCTACTCCGATACTCCCACTCGTCATCTTCCTCGGCCATGCGGCGCTTGCGCGCGCGGGTTCTGCGGGTCTTGACGACCACTGCTACGAGGAAGAGGAGGACCATGAATGTCCAGACCCACCAAGCATCCTTGAGGACCATGATCCAAGGACGGAGACCACTGAGAGTGGCTTGCCAGTCAGACTCGATGTCCTCGATATCCCGGCCGGAGACCTCTCTCACTGCCTTGTGAAGCGATGCTCCTTCCACCATGCGGGAAATGACTCGCCTCAGGCCCACGGGGCCTCCCAGTTCGGCCTGGAGGTAGTGCATGAAAAGGCCGCTCTGCGCGTAGGCGAGGCGACGGCCGGACTTGGATTTTGGGAAGCCCTTTCTCATATCTGCCAGGCTGATCAGATTACCGTGGATAGCGGCTCCCGCCGCAGCCTCAAAGCGGGACAGGAGATCCTGGCGGGCCTGTAGGATGGCCAGACCTTCTACGAACCACAGGGGGGGACGGCGGGGCACCGCGTTCAGCAGCGCTATGTGGGAGACCTCGTGTTCGAGGGTCTCTTCGAGGTTCAGAATCAAGCCGTCGTTCAGGCGCAGCAGGATCAGGTCCCTCTTGTAGTATGCGATCCCCGCTGCCCAGTCGATGTGGCTCCCCGGCTGTGCCTTGCGAAAGCTGGTGGACTCGGGCAGGACCCTCACGGTGATTTGCTGTTCGAAGCAGGGGGAAATCAGCTCGCAGTGGTGCTCGCGAATCTCCTCGGCCCTTGCGACGAGGGGACCCAGAACGCGGGCGTTCTTCCGGTGGGTCTCGAACCGAAAGTGGGGCGTCTCCTCCACGTGC
>CAYOTU010000459.1:1911-3190 GCA_964406905.1 uncultured Myxococcales bacterium
GTGCCACTCAGCGGCTTTGACAGGGGTGGCGGTCTGGACGACGAGCAAAAGCAATACGAGGGGAATAGTTCTGATCATCTTAGTTTCCAGAACACCTGGTTCTTGGATGACGCTATCAAGAAGACGAAGCCGAACTCGAAGCGGATCTTGGAATCGTCTTTGATCAGGCCCCCGGGTGGATTAAGGAAGGGGGCTGCGGCCCACATGGCCCGCTTGGCCTCCTCGTCCAGGAATTTGAGGCCCGAGGTGCGCAGAACCGTCGTGTCCTCAAGGTAGCCGTTCCGATCCAGGATGACCCTCAGGACTGTCATGCGATCCTTGTAGCCGAAGAGGTCACCGCTCGGATCCCGGTGCCGGTAGACCCTGTTGGGGCTCCACTCCCGTCGAACTCCGGACTTCACCCGTTCGAAGAAGCCGATGTAGCGGTAGGGCATAGTGTTGAGGACATTGGTCTCGCCGGTCTTCTCGATATGTCCCAGGTAGTCATCCGACGCGAAGGGACGCCCGAGGGAGCGGACGTTGTCAAAGGGATCGCGACCAGCAGAGGAGGGCGAGAAGGTGGGCCCGCCCTCCTTCTGCGTTGGCTGAGCCACCGCGTCGCGAGCGCCCTCAGTGCCCTCTTCCGAAGGTGCGGGGACCTGGTCCGACGCTGAGGCCGGGGTTGCGGAGGATGCCTTGTCCGCTCCCTGATCGCCGTTGCTCGACTCGCGCTCCCGGACAGCGGAGCGCTTGGGCGCGTGGGGAGCCCGGGGCAGCTCCTGTTCCTTTGTCGGTTTCAAGGCCCGGATCTCCTCTTTCACCTTGCTGGCGTAACGAGCAGAGAAGTTCGCGTGGTCTGGGATCTCTTCGACCTCGGGCGGAGAGATATCTACGATCTGCCCCAAGGGAACCTCGGTGCCGTCAATAATCTCCTTCAGCTTCGGCTGCTTAAACTCAACAAACTCGTTGTCCGCGACCGGGGAGGCCTGCTCAGGCGAGAATTCGAACTCTGCGGTTTGTTTCCGCTTGATGGGATTCATGGAGTCGAGGCCCTCCCCGGAATCGAGGAGCAGGTGGAGGCCGTAGAAGAAGGGGAGTTGGATCAGAAGGCCCACGAGAAACGCGACGACCCACCGGGCCCCGCGAAACGTCATCGGTCTTTGCTCCCATCGTCTCATCCCATGGACTCCCTCTCGGCCCCCTTGACCCTCGGTGTCGCGCACGCAGTCCCATTATAACGTAAGGGCCTGCGCAACAATAACTTCCCGTTTTCGGTCGCCGATGCATCCACGCTGCCGGC
>CAYOTU010000460.1:0-3181 GCA_964406905.1 uncultured Myxococcales bacterium
CAGACCACCCGGCCCTCGTCTTCGGGGTGGAGTTGGGGTTCGATGCCCAATTCCTCCACCGGGACGCCACGCTTCTGGGCCCAATCGAAGACAGCGGCCTCCAGGGCCTCCGCGCCCATGACCGAGCAGTGGATCTTCTGGCTTGGCAGGCCATCCAGGTAGTTCACGATGTCGTCGTTCTTGAGTTCAAGGGCCTTGATCGGGGTGAAATCGCCGTCTTCGATCAACGCGCAGAGGGCCTCGGATGACGCGATGGCCGAAGTACAACCGAAGGTGAGGTACTTAGCCTCGGTGATCACATCCTTACGCGGATCCTCGGGGTCCCGCTTCACCCGGAAGGTGAACAGCATCGCGTCGCCGCATGCTATGGAGCCATGCTCGCCGACCCCGTCGGGATCTTTGATCTCCCCCATGTGGGTCCCCGGCTTGCCATGGACAGCGTCCATGAAGAGTTGCTTCGTCTTCTCGCTGTAGTTCCAGCCCATACCGCCTCCCGCTGGTGTACGTATGGAACTAAGTAAGTCAACTCGGTTTTGTCAAGGAAGATAATAGACAATCTTGCGCTCGGACGTGGAATCGGGAAGATGTGTCATGGACGATGAGCGAGGAGCTCCTATGCGGATCATGATGGTGCTCGGGCTGGTTGGCCTCCTGGCAGCGGCCTGCGATTCCGGTGGCGGTGACAGCGGTGGTGAGCCCGGCTTGGACACCACGGATCCCCGGTGGGACTCCGTGGTGGGCGAGGACACAGCGCCCTGCTACCCGCAATGCGCGGCCAAGGCCTGCGGAGACGACGGCTGCGACGGATCCTGCGGGGAGTGCGAGGTGGGCTGGGGCTGCACCGAGGACTTCGTCTGTGAGGAGCTGCCCTGCATGCCTGAGTGCGAGGGCCTCGAATGCGGCGAGGACGGCTGCGGCGGGGTCTGCGGCTACTGCCTCGGCGTGGCGTACTGCGTGGACGGCTCGTGTGTGGAGTCCGACATGGTCCTGATCCAGAGCGGCTCGTTCTGGATGGGCTGTAACACCGAACTGGACGCGGCCTGCGCAGGGGATGAGTCCCCCTACCGCGAGGTCTTCATCCAAGGATACGAGATCGACAAGCACGAGGTGACTGTCTCCCAGTATGTGCAATGTATGGGCGCAGGGGCCTGCGGCGTGCCGGATGACTCGGGCGACGCATGCAACTACGGAAAGGGAGGCCGCCAGAAGCACCCGGTTAACTGCGTGAGCTGGCACCAGGCCGAGGCTTTTTGCGAGCATACGGGTAAGCGTCTCTGCACCGCGGCCGAGTGGGAGCGGGCCGCGCGGGGTGATGAGGGCAAGGTCTACCCCTGGGGCCAGGATACCCCGACCTGCGAGACAGCGGTCATGACGATCGGGGCCACGCTCTGCTCGTCCGACGGGACCGCACCGGTGGGCTCCGTGCCTACGGGCATGAGCCCCTTCGGGGTCCATGACATGGCCGGCAATGTCTCCGAGTGGATCGCTGACTGGTACTTGCAGGACTACTACTTCCAGGCCCCATCCAACGACCCCAAGGGGCCGCCCAGCGGCAGCGAGCGGGAGTTTCGGGGCGGCGGCTTCAATGCAGGCCCCATGGCCCTGCGTTGCTCCGTCCGTGACCACATCATGCCCATCTTTGGGTATGGCAAACTGGGTATTCGCTGTTGTCGCTGAAGGTCACCGAGGCGGGATGTCTACTGCGTAATCCTTGATCTTGTAGACCAGCGCGCGATGACTGATCTCCAGCAGCTTCGCGGCTGCGGTGCGGTTGCCGCCGGTCTTCAGCAGGGCCTGCCGGATGTGGCGTTCTTCCAACTCCGCTGTGGCGCGCTTGATTGACAGGTCCGAGAGCCCGCCTTCGCCCAGGCTACGGCTCGTGCGACCTTCAGCGATGTGGGGAGGCAGGAGATCCCGGGTGATCCGGTCCCCCTCGGCCATCACCGCACAGCGCTCGATGACGTTCTCCATCTCTCGCACGTTACCCGGCCAGCGCCACGCCAGCATTGCCTTGAGCGCGTCCCGTTCAATTCCTTGAATCGTGGTTCCGAGGCGTTGGTTGGTCTTCTCGATGAAGTGGTCCACCAGGGGGGGGATGTCCTCGAGGCGCCGACAGACCGGCAAGAGCTTTATCTGCACGACGTTGATGCGGAAGTAGAGGTCCTTGCGGAAGGTCCTCTCCTTCACGAGGCGCTCCAGGTCGTGGGCGGTCGAAGCGACTACCCGCACGTCCACCTTGATCGAGCGGTTCTCCCCAACACGCCGGATCTCGCCTTCCTGGAGGGCTCGCAGGAGCTTGACCTGGAGCTCCAGGGGCAGCTCCGAGATCTCGTCGAGGAGGAGGGTCCCCTTGTCAGCCTCCTGGAAGAGGCCCAGGCGGTCCTGGCGCGCGTCGGTGAACGCGCCCCGCACGTGGCCGAAGAGCTCGGACTCCAGGAGTTGGGCCGGGATTGCGCCGCAGTTGATCGCGACGAAGCGGTTCCGCCCCGACAGGCGATGCACCTCCCTGGCGACCAGCTCCTTGCCCGTGCCGCTCTCCCCGGAGATGAGCACCGCTGAGTTGTATGGCGCGACCTTACGAATCAGGGAGAAGACCTGGTGCATGGCCGGGCTGCGGCCAATGATCTCACCGAAATGATTGGCCTCGGCCAGGGCTCGCTCGAGCTGAACGAGCTTCTGCTTGAGGTGCTCCCGCTCCTCGAGCTTGGTCAGAACCAGGAGGACCTCCTCCCGGGCCGCAGGCTTCTTGATGAAGTCGTAGGCGCCCCCCCGGATAGCGTCGAACGCTGTGTCGATCTCACCGTACGCGGACATGACGATCACCGGCGTCACCGAGCCTCGCTTGTCCAATTCCTCCAGGAGCTCCATGCCCGTCATCCCGGGCATCATCACGTCGGAGAAGATCAGATCGAAGGGGGTGGACTCCAGGAGGCGGAGCGCGGCTGGGCCGTCCGCCGCGGTGGTGACCTCGTAGCCCGCGCGACGGAGCTGCATCTCCATCATGTCGCGGAAGCCCTCGTCGTCGTCTACCACCAGGATCGTCTGAATCAGTCGTCCGTCGTCAGCCATGGTGTTCCTCCGCGGAGAACTCCAGGAAGAAGGTGGTACCCTCCCCCGGCGCGCTCTCCACCAAGGATCCCGGGCGAGGCACGGGCTTGGGCCTCTTCATGGCGCACCAGAT
>CAYOTU010000461.1:0-3174 GCA_964406905.1 uncultured Myxococcales bacterium
TCAGGACAGCGAAGGACCTGGCATCCAACCGGAAATGAAGGGGAATTGAACTCCCTGTTCAGCACAGCAACAGCCAGGAAAATCCCAGGGGACAACTTTTGACGGAGAACGGTCGGCGTCTGCTGTCAGTACTTTTGTGTATATGCACATCTACACTTGACATGTTCAGTCTGCCAGCCTAGCTTGGATTCAGGAGGTGCGGTATGTCAGAGCACATGCACATGGTCAACGCGCTCAAGATTCGTAACCACCTTGGCGAGGTCCTCGACCTGCTGGAGAAGGAGGGCGGTCCGATCCTGGTAAGCAAGGGACGCCGGATCCGCGCGGTGCTCATCACGCCCGAAGACTTCCGGACGCGGTTCGTGGATCGGCAGGCGGAGGAGGAGCGGCGTCAGCTCATGGAGCGGATCAAGGAGGTGCGAGCGCCCCGGGTCGGGGACGCGCCGAGCCTGGACGTGCTCCGGGAACTCCGGGGAGATCTGCGCTGATGTGGGTCCTCGATGCATCGGTCGCGCTACGGTGGATCCTGGAGGAGGAGACACATCCGGACGCTCTCGCCGTGCTGGAGCGCCTCATCGAGCACCCGGAGATATTCGCTGTCCCAGAGCTGTTCGCGTTCGAGACCTACTCGGTGGTCTGCCGTGTTCATCCACACCCGACGCGGGCGTACCGGTTGGCGATCCTGCCGCATCTGGTCGGGGGCATGCTGCGTTACCCCATGACCGAGGAGTTGGCTGTTCTGGCGTCGGACTTTGTGGACATGGGCCTCACGGGATACGACGCTACTTATGCAGCGCTGGCCCGGATCGTGCGAGGACGCTGGTTGACCTTCGACGCGGCCGCGCACCGCCGGATCGACAGCCAGAGGCTCTCGCTCCTGTTGGGTAGCGGACTGCCGGGAGGACTATGGGAAGAGGGGTCAGGATGATGACGTCGACGGCATGAGGAACACCAAGGGGATCCCCAGGAGCGCGCCGACTGCGCAGAAGTGGAAGGTGGCGTGCATGCCGATCACGTCGGAGAGCGCACCGATTCCCAGGACCACCAGCGCACGCACAGCGAAAGAAGTGGCCATATAGATACCGTTGGCCGCGGCGGTGTCATCCCCCGCGTGCTCCATGACTGTCGCCAGCAGAACTGGCATCAGGGCCACTAGGCCGACCCCCGCTACAAAAAGTGAGATCACCAGTATCGGCAGGGAGCCATAGAGGACCCCGACCATCGCGAGGGGACCCAGGAGGAGCGCTCCCAGGAGCACCGGCCGACGCCCCACCCTGTCCGAGAGCGCGCCGCCGCGGAGCGCGCCCAGCGCGCCGCCAATCTGGTAGATCGACAGGGACGCTCCCGCCAGCCAGAGTGGTTGGCCCCGGCCTTCGAGGTAGGTGGGCAGGAAGATGACCATCGCGCCCCCGAGCATGGACCGGGCAACCAGGACCCCGAAGACAGGACCCAGGACCCGCCTCATCCTCCGCACCGTGGCCACCACGGACGGCGAGACCCGGCGGGGGGTGTCATTCTCTATACGGGGCATCCTCCACCATAGGAGTGCGGACGCTGCGACGCCCACCGGGGCCAGCATCCACAAGCCCTCGAGGCTCAAAGCGCTCACCGCCCAGACTGCCACCAGGGGCCCTGCGGTGCGGGCCAACTCCCCGCCCATCATGAACCAGCCCATGCCGCGCCCCACGTGCTCCCGACCCACCATGCGCGCGACCATGACCGGTGCGGAGACGTGGAGCCCAGCGACGCTGATTCCCGCGGTCAGGAGGACCACGGCCAGTGCGCCCCAGGACGGGGCCAACCCCATCAGGCAGACAGCGACCGCGGTGAGTCCGGGCGTGAGGGCCATCACTGTCCGCCCGAGCCCGCGGCGATCGATGAAAGCGCCCAGGAAGGGATTCAGGATCGACGGTCCCTGGAGGAAGAGCACCAGACTGCCCGCCTGGAGGAAGCTCATCTGGAGCTTGCGGATCAGCAGGGGCAGCACCGGCGCCAGGAGCGCTGTGTAGATATCGTGTATGAAGTGAATCAGCCCGACGCCAGCGACAGCGACGCGCGGGAACTTCGGAGAGGGGGCAGACTCAGTCAACCGTAATTACCAACGCCCCCGGGTATACCGCCTCGGGCGCGTAGGAGGCTCTCGACTACGGTCGTCGTCGTAGTAGTAGTCGTCGCGGTCATACCGGTCGGGCCCCCGCTGCCTTTCAAGGCGCCGCGGCGGCTCAGGGCGGTCGTCGTCGTACCGATGGTCAGTCGGGAGGGAACGCCCCGGGTACTCCCCGTTGTCCTCCTCCATGTCCTGATCGATCGTTTCCAGGACGCGACCGATGGAGAGTGAGATGGCCTCGACCCGCGCGTTCAAGTCATCGGCCAGGTCCTCAGCGAGGAAGCCCAGACGCTTCGCCAGTTCGAGACAGGTCTCCAGCTCAGCGAGGGGCCCCACTGTCCCGATGAGGTGGTCAGAGGACTCCAGTGCGAAGGCCTCGGACAGTGCAGCGGGAATCGTGATCGACGCGTCACGCATCCGGCTGGCCAGCTCGTCACCCTCAACCGGGAACGCAGCCGTGGCACCGTGCACCCGCTCGGCCAGCTCCATGCCCTTCTGCCAGGGCTCCAGGTCCCGATAGCTCTGAATCGTCTCGTCCATGATGAGCCTCCTTGGTTCTGACTCGTGTTTCGCCCTTTTCACCGGCTGCGGCTGGCCCTCGTCGTCCGGCGCTGCGGTGCTCGGTGTTTTTCGGCTCAACGTACTACCAGTACGCCTTCGACAAAAAACACCTCCGCTTCTTGCGGCGGCTCGACGATTGCTCACCCTCGCTTCGGCGAAAAGGGCGAAACACGAGTCTGACTGCCGCTCCCAGCCCGAAGGGCGGTGCCCAGGGCACCAGGCCTGCGGCTTTGGGCACCGGGTCTTCGACCCTGGGCACCGCCAGCTACACTGGCTGGGTCGGCCGGAAGAACTCAGCTGCGTGGATGGCTCTTTCGGTGAACAGGTGGCATCAAGGGAGGATGGGCGATAGAAGTGGCTTGATAAAAACGCTAACCGGAGCGAGCCACAATGACACAGTCCAGTTCTTCTCTATCGCCCTGGAACGTGCTCAGTCGAGCAGAGCGGAAAGCTAAGAGGGTGTTCCCATATTATCCTCCTACTGCGGCCAACGTCTCGACATCATT
>CAYOTU010000462.1:0-3171 GCA_964406905.1 uncultured Myxococcales bacterium
GGAACGGTGTCGAGGGGGGTGACACCCCCCTCCCCGACGGATGCAGTCACCGCGACGGGGTCAACGACTATGACACCTACGGTTACCACCCCTACGACCTCCACGACGGCAGCGTCTCCAAGACACAGGAGATGGCATGGGCGGATTACTGCGTCGGCCGGGTGGCCGAGGGCCTGGGCCACCCGGCCGAGCAGCAGCAGTTCCTGAACCGGTCCTTGAACCCCTTCAATCTCTTCAACCCCGCGGTGGGCTTCTTCGACGCAAAGGACAGTGCGGGGGCGTGGAAGGAGGGCTTCCATCCCTTCAACTGGAAGGAGCAGTACGTCGAGGGCAACGCGTGGCAATACCTCTGGCTCGTCCCCCACGATCCCGGCGGCCTCGCCGCGGTCATGGGTGGACCGAACGTGTACTTCGCTAAGCTCGACGAGCTGTTCACCGAGACAGCGGCCCACGACGACCCCCTGATCCCGCCCAAGTATTACTTCCACGGCAACGAACCGGACATTCACTACAGCTTCATGTACTCCCTCATGGGACGTCCGGCAGACTCCGCCAAGTGGTCCCGTTGGATCATGGACAACGAGTACTGGGCGGGGCCCAAGGGGCTCTCGGGCAATGACGACGCGGGCACCATGGCCGCCTGGTACGTCTTCGCCACCCTGGGTTTCTACCCGATCCCCTGCACCGAGCGCTACGCGTTGGGCAGCCCCCGTGTAGCGGAGGCCTGGATGAACAGCCTCGGTACGCCCCTGCACATCGTCGTCGAGAACGCCGCCGAAGCCCGCCCCTACATCGAGAGCGTCACCTGGAACGGCGAGACCATCGAGACCCCCTGGATCACCCTTGACCACCTCAAGGCGGGGGGCGAGGTCGTGTTCACCATGTCAGCGGAGCCCACAAACTTCGGCGTCGGAGTCGTCAGCACTCCCCTGGCCGAAAAATACGGTCTCGATCAATAGGTTACCGTTCTTGACAATATGACATGAAAAAGTTGCGCGGGCTCCGCCGCGAGGTACCATTACCTCGCAAGAAGGAGAAACCGCCATGAGCAGTACCCGCACCTACTCTCTTCGGCCACGGATGCTCAACCCCGGGATGGTGAAGGTCGCCGTCCTCCTGGGTCTGGCCGTCGGAATGATGCTCTGCCCATCCTTTGGTGAACGCTGGCGCGATGCTCAAAACCTTCGGGCGAAGGAGAGCCTCCTCCCCGCTGCCCCGGCTGCGGCCTCGGCTGAGGCCCCGATAGTTACAATGATGGCGGCAGCCCTCCCGGCGAACGACGAGGATCTGTTCATGGGACCCCAGACCCCCGCCGGGGCCGTCCCTGAAGACATCACCATCTCCGTGCAGGGCGATGACACCCAGGTCACCCCGGGGGTCCTCGATCTCACCGTAGCGGTGGAGGAGGACGGGCACCTGGTCCAGGACATGGGTAAAGGCCGGAAGGTGTTCTATACGGTAGACGCCAGGCTGCAGTCCACCATGGCTGATCTGGTCGAAGCCTATGAGCCGCCCTTCGCCAGCGTCGTTGTGATGGAGCCATCGACCGGCAGGATCCTGGCCATGGTGGACTACGCTTCCATCGAGGAATTGAAGGGCCAACCCCTCAGCCTTCGGGCCGAGGTTCCGGCCGCGTCGATCTTCAAGATCGTCAGCAGCGCCGCGCTCCTTGAATCCGGCCGCGTCTCCACGGACACCCCGGTATGCTACTCGGGTGGTCGAAACCGTATCACCCGTCGCCATCTCCGCTACGACCCCGAACGGGACCGGACGTGCAAGGACATGACCCACGCCCTAGCCTCATCATCCAACCCGGTCTTCGCCCGCCTCACAAACCGATACCTCGACGCTACGGATCTCCAGCGCACCGCTGACCGCTTCGGCTTCAACCAGACCTTGCCCTTCCTCTGGCCGGCCCAATCCGGAACAGCAAAGATCCCCACGGATGAGTTGGAGTTGGCCCGCTGCTCCGCCGGCTTTGGCCACACCCACCTCTCCCCGCTTCACGCGGCGCTCATGGTCTCCGCTGTGGGTAACCAGGGGACAATGATGGCCCCGGTCATAGTGGATCGCATTGAAGATTCCGGCGAGTCGAAATACACATGGAAGCCGTCGGTTCTGGCTCAGGTCACCTCACCCGAGGTGGCCGCTACCATCGCTGAGATGATGGTCGGGACCACGAAGGAAGGCACCGCTGCGAAGTACTTCCGCAAAGCCAACGCGCAGCTCCGAAAGATAGACGTCTCAGGAAAGACCGGCTCCCTGAACGGCGAGGTCGCCGGAGAGGTCTGGAACTTCTCCTGGTTCGTCGGCTTCGCCCCCGCAGTAACCCCGCAGGTGGCCGTCGCTGTCATGGTGGCCAACGAACCCAGGTGGAAAGTCAAGAGCACCTACCTGGCCCGTGAAGCCTTTGAGACCTACTTCGCTGGCGTAACCGTCCCCGCCGTCGCGTCCTCCGATCTCCCCTGATCAGCCTCCTCAGGTCTCCGAACAGGAATCCACCAAGCGCCTCTCCACCGCCTCGACCCGTACCAGGAGAGTCCGGTTCAGGGCTCTGGTCCGAGCCAACTCCTGCCGAAGGTCCAGAACCTGTGCCAGCCATGCGGCGTAGCATTCGACCACTGCGATAAGCTGTCCGGAGAGGATGGCCCGACGGAGAGGCCATGATTCAGCGTCCTCCCGAGGGTAGATCCCAGCGCGCAGCAACGCGCCGTCTCTATGCGAGCAACTCAGGTCAAGGCACGATCTAACGGGAAGCAACGAAACAACGACTGCCCGAACCCGTTCACTCCCGCCCCAGTCCATGGAAATCGGAATCGCCAGGATTCCATCCCCTCCGGATTCGTGATCGTTTTTGAGTTGGCCCGTCTCCATTGCCTGCGCGGCCGCGTGGCTGAGCTTCTCCTGAATCTCCACGCCGTCCAGCAAGCAACGTAACGCTGCGCTTTCGTCCTGCGCACTGGCAGAATCCCGCGGATGAAGGAGTCTCAACTGGCCGGTGGAATCCACAGCGTAGACCAGGGCAGGTAGACCCGAGACCTCGGTCCATCGGCCCACAGTATCGGTCAGACGACGGGTGTCAACCATGGACGAAAGGGCCGGCACAGGCGCGTCTGAGGCGACGAGTCCGGGCTCGTCCTTTGCGGGGACGTAGTACCAGCGTAGATTCTG
>CAYOTU010000463.1:0-3141 GCA_964406905.1 uncultured Myxococcales bacterium
CGCACGGTGGTGTGGGAGCTGGGGGTGGGCGACTGCCCCTGGCTACCCGATCCCGATCTCCAATCTTTCGCGCTGGTGTCTGGGCCCGGATCCAGAGACAATCCTCGGTGACGAGACACCAACCGGGGGGACAGATGCGAATTCGACACAGCAACTGCGCTCGACGGGTCGGGGCCCTGGCCCTGATCGCCGCGCTCTGCCTGGCATGCAACTCCGAGGACGGCACGGGCCCGGGTGACGGAGCGGACGGAACCTCCGAGGATCTGAGCCCGGCCCCGGAGGTGCAGGCGGTCACCTCTGCGACCCCCCTGGTGGAGGGCTCCCTGCTCGACGGCCAGCATCCGGGATGGGAGGGCGCGGGCTGCGCGGAGTGCCATGCCCTGGTCCACGGCGCCACGCAGCCGGCGGGCTGCGTAGTCTGCCACGGATCGAACGGCGCGCCGCCGCGACCGGTGGATCACGCGGACGACGGCTGCGGCGGATGCCACGCGGCGAGCCACGAGGGCCGCGCGTTCCAGGGCCCCGGCGACTGCCGGGCCTGCCACGGCTTCGCACCATCACCGCAATGCCCCGGCACCGCCGAGGTCGACGTCGTGGTCATAGGCGCCGGGGGGGGCGGGCTCTCCGCCGCGGCGCGCCTCGTGCAGGCAGGGCTCGACGTCGTCGTCCTCGAGCGACACAACAAGGTGGGCGGGTGCATGACCAACTTCCATCGAGGCGACTACCGCTTCGAGGCGTCGCTCCACGCCATGGGAGGTTTCGATCCGCCCGATGGCGCCAACATCACGCTCTTCAAGAAACTCGGCATCCTGGACCGGGTGGAGCCCGTGGAGACCGAGCACATGTACCGGGCGATCTACCCGGACTTCAGCTTCGACACCCACAGCGACGTGGACCATTACCTCGCCGACCTGATCGAGATGTTCCCCGACGAGGCGGACGGGGTGACCCTGCTTTTCGATCACCTCGCCGAGGCCGAGGTGATCCTCGACGCCGCGGTCGCCCAGATAAGCGGGGACATGGGGCCCCTCCAGGAGATCATGGCGGAGAACCCCGACGGGGTCACCCGCTTCCTGGGGTACCTGGAGAAGACCCTCTCCGAGGTGCTCGCAGACTACATCACCGATCAGCGCCTCTTCTCGGTGTTCACGCAGCTCGCCTGCTACGCTGGTGCGGAGCCCGATGTCGTCTCCTCGCTTTTCTTCATCATGATGTGGAACGGTTACCACCGCAGCGGCTTCTACTACCTCATCGGTGGATCCCAGTCGATCTCGGACGCGCTGGCCGCGGTCATCACCGAGAACGGCGGTCGGGTGCGCCTCAACACCGAGGCCACGGACATCGTGATCGAGGACGGCGCGGCCACCGAGGTGCGTACGGGGACCGGGCTCTGCTATCGGACCCGCTATGTGTTGTCCAACGCGAACGTCCCGGCTACGGTCGAGCTCATCGGTCGGAGCAACCTCCCCGACGACTATGTGGAGTCCATCGATGCCATGAAGCACGGCCAGCCGGCCTTCGTGGTCTTTCTCGGAGTCGATCACGACTACACCGACGTGTTCACCGCGGGCCACGAGATCATCCTCCAGGACAGCTACGATCCCCACGACGCTTTCCAGTCGGGTGCAGACTGTGATCCGGGGAACTCCCTCCTCCTGCTCGTGGCGAACTACTCCAAGCTGGATCCGACCGCGGCGCCCGCGGGGAAGAACGTGATCACCCTCACCGGCCTCGTCGGCTTCGACTGCTTCACCGGCGTCTGGGGAGACCACGAGGCATACAAGGCAGCGAAGGAGGAGGTGGGGCGGCTCTTCATCGAGCGGGCAGAGGAGGTCCTACCTGGGCTCAGCGAGCACATCGAGGTGCTGGAGATCGCGGCCCCACAGACGACCTGGGCCTATACGGGCAACCCCAGCGGCTCCTTCGTGGGCTTCGACACCTCCCCGGAGCAGTCGATCCTGAACCGGTTGCCGCAGGAGACCCCGATCCCCAACCTCTTCCTCGCGGGCGCCTGGACCTTCCCCGGGGGCGGCCAGGCGACGGTGCTCTTGAGCGGCGACATGGCCGCGGACAAGATCCTCGCGATGGAGGCGGACTGACGGACTAGAGAGGAGGTGTCGTTCCTCAAAATAGGATCGGGGCCGCCCAGGGGGCCGAATGATGGTTTGGAGCGGGTGTGAAGGTGGTGTTCTTTGACAATCAGAGCAGTGAATCGGAGGCCGTGAGCTCGGCGTTCAAGCCGAATCACGCGCTGGACGCGCACTTCGTCATCTCCCTGTGTGGAGGGCAATACGTGACGGATTGCGATGCGGCCACTCGTTCAGGCGGCGTCTCGCCACTCGTAGCGGTGGTGGATGCCGCCAACTCGGGGGAAAGCGACGACCTCGGCATTGCCGGGTGGCCAGGCCTGAACAGGGCGTGGCTCTGGCGAGTCCTTATTCAGCGCCAAGTGGCATCGGTCTTCGTGGTAGTAGGCTACGAACTCGGAGATCAGGCGTCGGGCATGCGCCTCGTTGAAGACGACGACGTGGTCCAGCAGCTCCCGGCGGAGGGTCAATACCCAGCGTTCACAGATTCCATTTTGCCAGGGCGACCGGTACGCAGTGCGGACGGATTTCGCACCGGTCGATTTCAGCCACTCAGCGACGTCTGCGAACTTGCTGTCCCGGTCGTGGATGAGGTACTTGATGCGAGGGTCGTCGAAGAAGACCTCACGGAGTTGCTGGAATACCCAGGCGGCCGTGGGATTGGCGGTGACGTTGAAGTGGAGGATGCGACGGCGGTCGTGGTGGATGAAGAACAGGCAATAGAGGATTTTGAACGACGCGGTCGGGATGGTGACGAAGTCCATGGCCGCGATCTCCGGCATGTGGTTCTTGAGGAATGCCTTCCAGCGTGCAACCTTGTCGGGGTCGGACGGACGCTTCGGCAGATACCTCGAGACTGTGGCTTCGCCGATGTTGATGCCGAGTTTCAGGAGTTCGGAATGGATACGGGGCGCGCCCCAGGTGGGGTTGTCCGTGGCCATCTTGCGGATGAGGGCCTTGATCTCCTTGGAGACCCGAGGGCGGCCGGTTTTTTTGCCGCAACCGGACAGTTTGGCCCAGTGCCGCTTGAACGCAGCCTGATGCCACCGCACGA
>CAYOTU010000464.1:0-708 GCA_964406905.1 uncultured Myxococcales bacterium
CGCCGGACGACGAGGGCCAGCCGCAGCCGGTGAAAAGGGCGAAACACGAGTCAGATCGCCGCGCCGCGTGCCTGGCGGTTTTCGCTGCAAGCCCGGACCTTTGTCCTGAGCCCAGGCCCGGTCAGAACGGCGTCCTCCTGGATCGAGCCTGCCGGGACAAGACCCTTGACCCCGGGTGGCCCCCTGAAGTAGTCGGCGAGGCTGACGGCGTAAGGATGCGGTTTGCCGTAATGAACGCGTTTCCGCTTCATGCTCGCTGCGCAGCGACTATAAGAGTCAGGAACGCACGGGGGGAGCGACAGGTCACGACGGCTTGGTTTGATCTGTATCCAGCTGCGTTCGCAGAGACCGTGAAGTTGACTCCCGTCGACGTGATCCTGAGTCCAGCATCCCCGACTGACGAATTTGAGGTCGAGACAAGCTGTCGCTGGTCATTGGACGAGCCGGGGCACGGGAAGGCCGAGGGCGTTATGGGACTAATCGGGTGGTAGATCAACCCGCTATGCGGGCTTTCTGACGGGCTTTCTTCTGCTGCTTCTTCAGGGCCTTCTTCGATATCTGCTTGTTGTTTTTTTCCTGCGCTGTTGCAGGAAGCGGCGTGGGCTGTGTCTCCTCGGTCGCGTCGTCCGAAGGGGTCGTCGCTGCGGGGTTGTCCTTGAACTCGGTCTCGATCATCTCGTCGAAGAAGCTCTTGGGGCGCCAACCGAC
>CAYOTU010000464.1:718-3141 GCA_964406905.1 uncultured Myxococcales bacterium
GTCACGGTAGACCACGATGGTAGGCGTGCCGCGAACGTTGAGACGCCGCGCTGATTTGGGCGCCTCCGCAGCGTTCAACTCGCAGATCTTTACCTTCCCATCGTATTGCTTGGCCAGTGCCTGCAGCACCGGGACCATGCGCTGGCATGGGGCGCAGCCCGGCCCCCATATGTCAAGGATGAGGGGACCGTTGTGCATGACGACTTCAGCCCTGAAGTTGGAATCGTCCACGTGGACCGGTGTCGCTTTGCTCTTCGGACCGAACAGGTTCTCCAGGAATCCCATGATGACCTCCGTTGCGGGGTTGGCTTCATCATCAGCAGGAACGAGCCGACAGCCTGCCACAGGTTACCCGCTGTTGCAAAACATGCCTCAGCGTGTATCGTTCTAATACGAGGAGGAGCCGTGTCCCGAGCCTTGTTTGCCATCCTGTTTGTCATGGTTCCCGGTCTCGTCGCTGGAGTTCCGGTGGTTTCCGCTGGCGATCCCCCGGGCGATTCCCCGGAGTTGGTCCTTGATGAACTTGGGATGGTGGCCAGGCCGACCTTGCAATGTGGCAGTAAGGACGCTATTCGGCAATGGGAGACCGAGCGTCTCCTCCGACGGACCGAGCGCGCCCGGGATCATCTCTCCGAATTTGTACATATGGTCGGCTTTCGTCTGTCCAGCGTGCTGGTCGAGACTACCGATGCGATGTATCTGAGGCGCGTCGCCGCGTTCGAGGATTGCATCCAGGAGGAGCCCCTCCTGGATCTGGTCTGCGTGGCGGTCGCGTGGCAAAGACCGGATATCTGCACCAACAAAGAAATACCCGATGGCGACGAACGGTTCTGTCGGCTCGCCGTGGCCACCGTGGCCTCGGTCCTGGAGGGGAACTCCTTGCGGTGCGCTGATCTCTCGGAGCCCTACCTGCGGAGGCTCTGCGAGCGCGCTGTCCTGGGTAGGCCCGAGCGCTCAATTCTGTGTCCTGTGGACGATTCCGGTTGCCAGGCCCTCACGTTTCTCAATCTTAATGTTTGCAGGATCTGGTGGCACCTGATCTCCTTGACACCATCCCCATTTGCAGATGCCTGTCTCTGGACGTTCTTCATTGAGGCCCTGCGGCTCGACCCGAAACTCAAGTGTGAGGGGATGCCTGGGATGCTACAGGATCTCTGTCGGCCCGTCGTGGCCAACGACCCTTCGACGTGTCCTTCCCCGAAATACAGGGGGGGCTTCGATGCCGTCGCCCTGGCCCGCCGGTGCCGGAACGCCCAGGTGCCGGCGCCGGAGATCTCGACGGGCCAGGTCGCTTACGTCAACGGCGTGATCCTGTCGATCCCTCTCGTCAACATTTTTTCAGCAGCGGCCACGTGTCGTATCACGGTGCGACTCTCCGCTGATGGCCGAGTGCAAGCAGAGGCCACCTCGGAGCCCTTCACCCTCCAGCCGGCAGCAGGGCAGAACTTTTCGTATCTCACCGTGAAGCGCTTCCGCATGGCCCCGGCGCCGGCGGGCCTGGAGGTCGATGTGACGTCTGATTGCGTCTGGGCCGCGGGGGAGAACCCTACCTGGCGGCGCGACGGCAATCCCGCTGTCGACTAGATGTAGGCCGTATCGTGGACACAGCGCCTCGCCCTCTTGATCGACGGGTCCTGGTACGCATGCTCGTTGGCGGCTTCTTCGTCATGGTCAGCTACGGCATGGTCCGGCCCCTGTCCAACGCATTGTTCTCGGACCTCGTGGGGCCTCAGAACATGTTCTGGGCCATGGGGCTGGTCCCCCTTGTCGTGACCGCTGTGATGATCCCCTACGCACGGGCCATCAGCGGGTTGGGTCAGCGGCGGACTCTCGCCCTCTCCACCCTGATCTCCGTTGCTCTGCTCCTGGCGCCGGTACTGATTCGTGGTCGCGAGGGTGCGTTCGGGCTCTACCTCTGGCGGGAAGCCTATGTCGTGCTCCTGGTCGAGCAGTTCTGGGCCTTCGCTAACAGCAGCGTCGATACACGGACCGGGAAGCGGCTCTATGGTCTCCTCCTCGTCGTAGGTGGGCTGGGCGCTATCGCGGGCAACGTAGTCGTATCCCTGCTCGCCGAGGTAGCGGGGGCCTGGAACCTCCTGGCCGCGGCCGCTGCAACCCTGGTGCCCTTCCTCTGGGCCATGGACGGCGCCCACCGCCGCGTCCCCGAGGCAGCGGCCACAGCCGGATCGGCTCCGGGATTTAGTCACGGGCACCTGGGCCTGGGGGTGTTTCGGAGCCACCCCAGACTGGTGTATCTGGCAGCGATCGTCGCGCTGGGCCAGGTCTTCTCCGCTACAATGGATGTGACCTTCCACATACACCTCAAGGAGGCCTTCCCGGACGTGAATCTTCGAGCTGCGCGCGAGGCAACGTTCTGGGCAGCGGTCAACGGCGGCTCCATGCTGATCAACATAGCGTCCCCC
>CAYOTU010000465.1:0-3129 GCA_964406905.1 uncultured Myxococcales bacterium
ACACCGCCCTGGTTCCGTCCAGCACAGTCCAGCCGCCGGGGCCGCAGCGAACGCTGACGGGGCCACAGAGAACCGGCAGCTCGGCCTTGGTGGTGACGCAATGGAAGGGCCCCGCGCTCAGCCGACCCAGGAAGTCCGCGGCCGTGGTCTGCTGAACCGCTCCAGCCTTGTGGAACATGGGAATCCCGTCGAGCGTGGCGAAGAAGCCGTCGTCGTCGGTGACCATACGCACTGGCCGATCCTCGAGGAAGAAGAGGGTCAGCTCGTAATGGTTCCAGGCCACGAGCCGTGCCCCGGGGTGGCCTCGCTCCTGGACAATCCGGTGGAACCGGATCTGGTCGGGCGAGTAGTCCGCCACGAGGAGGTTCCACCCGTTGTTCGCGAAGAAGATCCCGAGCACCGCAAGAGCCACGGCCCCTGCCAGGAGAGGGCGCCGCAAGTGTGGCCCCAGCGTGCGCCCGGTCATGAGGGCAAGCGCGGGCAGCAGGGGCATGAGGTAGTGATACAGCCGCGTCGAGCTGAGCTGGAAGGGAAGAAAGAAGACAACGACCCAGAGCAGGAGGAAGCGGTCCTCACGGGCCCGGCTCCGGACCCAACGGACTGCAACAGCGACGAGCGCGATAGCAAACAGGTAGGGCAGCGGCCCCTCGAAGCGGATAGCGTGGGAAACGTAGTGGAAGGGATCGGGCGCGAAGATCAGGCTCGACGCGGCCCGCTCGAGGACATTGAAGCCAAGATACTCGCTCCAGAAGCAGCGTCCGTGGCGCAGGGTCATCACGAGATGCCACGGGGCCAGAACCGCTACCCCGATCGCGACCGCCCACGCCAGATGGCGGGACCGCAACAGGCGCCTGTCCGGCCCCAGGAAGAGGTCACCGAAAACGAGGAGGAGGGGCAGCGCCACCAGAACGCTCTTGGTCATGACCACCCAGCCCGCTGCCGCAGCGGACGCGACAAGCCAACGCGGGTTCTCCCGGGCCTTGAGGTAGAAGTGCAACATGGCCAGGACCGCGGCCAGGAGCATCGTGTCGGTCATGGTCCGGCGGGCGTGGTAGAAGAACAGATGGGTCGCGGGGACCAGGAGGAGCGCCAGGGCCTCGCCTCGGGGATCCCGCACCAGGCGTCGGCCAATGCCCGCCATGAAGCCCAGGGCCAGGATCCCCATGAGGACCGAGGGGAGGCGCATCCAAAAGACCTCCCAGCCGAAGAGGGCTCCGAGGAACGCCACGGGCCAGACGGGCAGGGGTGGCCGCTGAAAGATCGGCTGGCCCTGCCACTGAAGCTCCAGCCACTCACCCGTGCGCACCATCTCCCGGGCCATCTCCATATACATCACGTCGTCGGAGTTCACCGGGCTCCCGCCCCAGGTCCCCCAGACAAGGAGGACCGCGGCCAGACTGAACGCGGCAGGGACCAGATGCTGCTCCCTCATCCGCACCCCCGAGACAGGATCCCGAGTAGGGACGAGCCAACGGGTAGGCCCGAGCGCCGGGTCAGCGCTTGCTCCGCGGCACAGACTGCCTCCAGAAACGCGTTGATCGGTCCGGCGGGGATCCGGACGAGGTCGTCCTTCGGTGACTCCAGGGCCTCCTTGAGGCGCACGAGGAGCTTGATCGGGACGGTCCAGCCGAAAAAGTAGTCCAGGCGGCGGACATCGAAACCCGCGGCCGCGGCTGCTGCCCGGAGGGTCCGGCGGGTGTAGCGAGTGCGGTGATGGTTGATGTCGTCATGGTGGGTCCAGAGCCAGCGAAACGCGGGCACAGTCAGGACCAGGATCCCGTCGTCAGTAAGGAGATCCCTGGCCTGCACGAGGAACGCTGCCTCGTCGGGCGCGTGTTCGAGGACATCCAGCGCGGTGATCAGACGATAGCGCTTGCCGGGCCGGAAGGTCTCGTCGAAGGGGCCCTCGTGGATCGGCCCCGCTGCCCGGCCCCGCTTTGTGACCAGGGTCGCATCGGCCTCGACGCCTTCAGGCACGCCGAATTCCCGGAGCACCTCAAAGAAGAGCCCGTCGCCGCAGCCCAAGTCCAGAATCGGGCCCAGCCTCGGACCCAGTGGCAAGGTACGCAGCACCTCCCGCAGAAAGCGCTCCCGGGAACGCCACCACCAGTGGCCATGGTACAGGGCCGCGTACTGCTGTGCGTAGCTGCCCTTCATCGCGTTCCGGGCTTCCTGTTCAGCACTTCGCCCACAAGATAGGCTGGACGGCCTTTTATCTCGTTGTAGATCCGGCCGATGTACTCGCCCACGACCCCCAGGAACATGAGCTGAACCCCGGAGGTCATCACCAGCAGGAGGGCCAGCGCTGTGAAGCCCTGGGGCGAGCCGCCCCCGAAGAGCTTGACCCAGAGTGCGTAGGCCCCGTAGCCGAACCCTAACAGCACCATGAGGCTCCCAACGAAGGTAGCTAAACGAAGGGGCACCACCGAGAACGAGAAGATCCCGTCCAGGGCCAGGCGCATGAGTTGGAAGAAGCTGTACTTGGACTCCCCCGCGCCCCGCTCATCCCGCTCCACTGTAACCCCGACCTGGCGGTAGCCGGCCCAGGCCCGCAGGCCCCGGATATAGCGTTGGACCTCACGGCAACCCCTCACCGCGTCAACCACGGGCCGGCTCAGTAGGGAGAAATCCCCGCTGTCCAGGGGTAGGCGGACCGAAGAAAGGAAGCGGACGATCCGATAGAAGAGCCAGTAAGCTGCACGCTTGAGGGGTCCCTCCTTGCGCTGGGCGCGGACCGCGTAGACCACGTCGTAGCCCTCATACCAGCGCTCGATGAAGCTGGGGATCTCCTCGGGACGGTCCTGGAGGTCTCCATCCATCAGCACCACGACATCGCCGACCGCGTGCTCCAGCGCGGCGGAGATCGCAGCCTGGTGGCCGAAGTTGCGAGAGAAGAGGAGGACCGTGAGGCGATCGTCCTTCGCTGCCTCCGTCCGGAGCATCTCTGCTGTCGCGTCGGTGCTGCCGTCGTTGACCAGGAGGATCTCGTGTGGCCCGCCGGGGAGGTCGTCCACCACAGCGCGGACGCGGCGGAGCAGCTCCGGCAGCACCGCCTCCTCGTTGAAGAGGGGGATGCAGACGCTGACGCGGGGGTTCTCTGGACGCTCCATCACTCAAAGACCTTTTCGT
>CAYOTU010000466.1:0-3128 GCA_964406905.1 uncultured Myxococcales bacterium
GTTTTTCCCTTGGGGACTACAAGTGAATTGGGTATGGATCCAGGGCGATCGCATCGAGCCATCCGCTATGTCAGCAAACCAAGTGATATAGCGGCCAACTGAAGCCCGCAAAATCAGATTACCCCAGATTCGAGGCCGAAACACCCCTTGAGAGCCAGTTCTCAGCCCCTCTGGAACGGATTCCACCCCACACATGCATATGCCAAACTGCGTTCCCAGCCCGTAGGGCGGTGCCCAGGCCTGTGGCCTTGGGCACCGCCAGCTACGCTGGCTGGGTTAGCCTGAAAACCTCTACAGCGCGGATGCCTCTAGCCGACATCCAGGTTGACAATCGGATCCCCAGGACAATGATGGTCGCGTCAAAATATCGGACCAAGGGGGACCAATGAGCGATCACGGAAAAAAGGGCGGGGCTATCACTTTCCTGCTCGACAACTCCCTGTTCCTTATCGGCGGCGCGGTGCTGGCCCTGGTGTGGGCCAACGTGGGATATGATTCCTACCACCATATTGCGCACAACCACACGTTCCACATCCTCGTGAACGACGTGCTCATGGCTCTCTTCTTCCTCATGGCGGGGAAGGAGATCCGGGAAGCAATGCTCCCGGGGGGAGTGCTGGCCAGCCCAAAGACCGCCGGCCTGCCGCTCATGGCCACTCTCGGCGGTATGGCCGGGCCCGCGATAATCTACATCGTCGGTGCGAAGATGCTCATGCCGGAGCTCATGCCCGGCTGGGCCATCCCCATGGCCACGGATATAGCGTTCTCCTACCTGGTGGCAAAGCTGATCTGGGGCAAGTCCGATGCTAACGGGAAGACCCCCGCACCCATCGTTTTCCTCCTTCTCCTGGCCATTGCGGACGACGCGGGCGGGTTGATCGTCCTCGCCGTCTTCTATCCCCAGCCCCTGATGGTGAACTTTGGGGAACTGATCGGGGTGAGCTTCATCGCAGAGCATCAGATGCTTGTGTTCGCTGCCTTCGTAGGCGCCGCGATCGCCATCTCCATGCTCTTCTGGAAAAAGATGAGGGTACACAGCTTCTGGCCCTACCTCCTGGTGCCGGGAGTGCTCTCCTGGTTCGGATTCTTCTTCGGCGGGATCCACCCTGCCCTGGCGCTGGTGCCCCTGGCCTGGTGCATGCCACACGAGCACTCAGACCTGGGAATCTGGGTCCCGGGAGAGAGCGAGGGCAAGGACACCCTCAACCGCATGGAGCATTGGTGGAAGACCCCGGTGGAGCTGATCCTCGGGCTCTTCGGCTTTGTAAACGCAGGGGTCGCGCTCTCCGCTATGGGCACCGGCACCTGGCTGGTCCTCGGCGGGCTCCTAGTGGGCAAGCCCGTGGGCATCGTCCTCATGACAAAGGTCGGGCAACTCCTGGGCCTCGAGCTCCCGGAGGGGATGGGGACCAAGGACCTCGTAGTGGTCGGCATGGCCGCTGCAATCGGTTTCACCGTAGCGCTCTTCATCAGCGTCGTCGCTTTCCCCAGCGGAGGTCTTCTGGACAGCGTCAAGATGGGCGCGCTCTTCAGTTTTGGCGCTGCGATCCTCACCTTCCTCGCGGCGAAGCTCCTGGGCGTGAAGAAGGCCTCCTGACGCTCAGCAAACGCTCGGCAATGTGTTTTCTCTTTATACCCTGGCCGCCGCTCTCCGCACATGCTAAAGCTATCATCCCGGGTGCCCAACGTGCCCGGAAGACGCTCGGTGTAAGGAGGTGCGGCGCCATGGATCTCCAGGCTTTCTTCAACCCCGAACATGTTGCTGTAGTCGGTGCATCAGCTGACCCTGACAAGGTCGGACATGCTGTCTTCAAGAACCTGCTCGAGTACCCCGGAGGGGCGGTCTACGCGGTCAACCCCAAAGGGAAAGAGATCCTGAGACGGCCCTGCTACAAAGACCTGGACGACCTGCCCGCGACGCCGGACCTGGTGATCGTGTGCATCCCCGCGAAGCTGATTCCTGCGCTCATGCGGCGTTTGGTCAAGTTTAGCGTAAGGGCCGTGGTGATTATCTCCGCGGGGTTCAAGGAGATCGGCGAGGAGGGACGCCGGCTCGAAAGAGAGGTAGCCAGCATCGCCCGGATGGGAAAGATCGAGATCATCGGGCCCAATGTCCTGGGAATCCTTAATGCGCGCGCCGGGCTCAACGCTTCCTTTGCAGCGGAGCTGCCCCTGGCCGGGGACATCGCCATGATCTCCCAGTCCGGCGCGCTCTGCACGGGGATGCTGGACTGGGCGTCGTCCAATCACATCGGTTTCTCCAAGGTGATCTCCATGGGGAACAAGGCCGACCTGGACGAGAACGACTTCCTCGCCGGCTTCGAAGAGGACGACGACACCCGCGTGGTCACGGGGTACCTGGAGAGCATCGACGAAGGGACCCGGTTTATTCGCACCGCGACCCGGGTGGGGCGCAAGAAGCCGATCATCATCCTCAAAGCGGGCAACACCGCGGCGGGCGCGGCGGCAGCGTCGAGTCATACGGGCTCCCTGGCCGGAACGGAGGCAGCGTACGACTGCGCATTCCGCATCGCGGGAATCATCCGCGCCCGCACCATCGAAGACATCTTCGATCTGGCCCAGGGTCTGGCCTACCAGCCCCTGCCCAAGGGGCCCCGTGTAGCAGTGATCACCAACGCCGGAGGGGCCGGCATCCTGGCAGCGGACGCTATCGAGGGCCAGGGGCTCACCCTGGCGACCCTCGCCGATGAGACAAAGGACAAGCTCCGGAGCTTCCTCGCGTCTGCGGCGAACGTGAACAACCCCGTGGATATCCTCGGGGACGCAGGTGAAGACAAGTACCGAAAGGCGCTGGACGTGGTGGCGCTGGACCCGGGGGTGGACGCGTTGCTGGTGCTCACCTCACCCCAGGCCATGACCCGGCCTTTTGACATAGCGCAGGAGATCATAAAAGGGACCGAGGACCTCGACAAGCCGGTAATGGCGTCCTTCTTCGGGGACGCGGCGATCCGCGAGGCCGTGACGGCCTTCCAGGTGAACCGCATCCCCCATTATCCGTCCCCGGAGCGCGCCGTTGAGGTCCTCGTGGCCATGAGCAGGTACAGGGCGTGGCTCGCCGCGCCGGAGCGGAAGATCCCGCGCCTGCCCGTGAACACGAACAAGGTCCG
>CAYOTU010000467.1:0-3128 GCA_964406905.1 uncultured Myxococcales bacterium
TGGGAGTGAACGATTTGAGGTTATCGATACCGCCGAGGGGGTGGAGCTGGACTTCTGCCCTGACTGCGGTGGCATGCTGTTCGACGCGCGGGAGGTGGCCGAGTACTTTGAGTTGGATAAGGACATCCCTGATCTGAAGGCGGTGAAGGACTCTGCTGTCTGGAGCGGAATAGCGTGCCCCAAATGCGGCGGGAAATGTGTCGAGCTTCCCTACAAGCCAGTGGAGGATCTCCTGATCGATCTCTGCTCGAAATGCGGGGTGGTCTGGCTGGATCGGGGGGAGTTTCCTAAGCTGGAGGCCATCGCCGCCTCTTTGGATGAGCCCTCCAGCAAGATCCTTCGCGCAGTTAAGGTAGTGGAGCGCCGGGGCTACCAAATCCTCGGCTTCCGAAAGTAGGCCCGTCGCGACAACTCCATGACCCGAATTCCATACATCTTCTGCCCCGTTTGCCAGTTCTTCGAGGAATGCGCCGAAGCGGGCTGGGTCAGACGGCGTCCCATGTTTCAGTGCTACCGAGACGATCGAACCATGGACTTGGGCTTGCAGCGGCGACATCTGGAGCGTGTCGCGTCAGTGGAAGGGGTCGAACTGCCAGTGGACTACGCACCTCGGATTCTAGACCTGGTGCACTCGGCGCGTGGGCGCGTGGCCCGTCCACTGGAGTTCTCCGTTGCCTGGGACCAGGGCGAGGAACACTGGTGCCGTTTCTCCGTGGTTTATTGGGATCGGGCGCGGGAGTCCCAGCGGCGGGACTTGGCGCACGCACTGGCCACTGCCCGGCTGTTCGGTCCCATGGAGGAGGGAGGAATTCCGGAAATTATCCAGGACGCAATGGAGGACGGCCCTACCCTTCAGCTCCTCTACGGCGTGGACCTGCGGGCGATGGGGACCCGCCAGAAGCTGTACGTCCGCCTGGGTCACGGTGAGCCAGCGTGGAAGGAGGCGATGATCCGTCGCCTGGTCCCCGCATTCCACCGGGACCTTGCTCCGCTGCCTTTGGACATCCTGCGCCTGGTCGGAATAGACCTTCGCGCCGACGGCAAGTCGCCTCCGGGTATCAAGCTCTATTTTATGCCCGGACAGATATCCTGGGAGCGCGGCGTCGAGTTGGCGGGTCATCACCCCTTCCTCGAATTCGTCAAGGGTCGCTGTACGGACCTGCGGGAGCTGATCATGATCCAGCGGCTGGCAGCGAATGCACCGGTGAAGCGCCGTATCGACGAGGTGGACTTGCACCTGCTACGGAACCTCCTGGACCTCAAGGATCTCTGGACCTTCCTCGATTCCCAGGGGAGCCCCTTCGACCTACGACGGTTCCTGGGCATGTATCGCGCCGCACTGGTGGTCCCAACCTCAGTGACCTTTCAGACACAGGCCATGGAGAAGATGAACCTCTACTACCTCATGATAGGATCCCGCCGTGGGCCTTGAAGACCTGCGCAGTGGCCCGCCGCGCCGGATCGTGCTGATCAACCCGGCGGTGCTCGCATTGGATCGGGTCCAGGTAGACTACTACGCGGACGCGGTCCCCCACGGGTTGTTCCAGATTGCTGCCTGGCTGCGTGGTCTCGGACACCGTGTTCGGGTAGCGGACATGATGAGCTACGGTAAGCATCATCGTCGATGGCGGGATTTGTTGCGGGTCGGGGAGTTGATCCCCGCAGAGCCCGTGGCCACCGGTGCGGCGGGGCATCGCCTCGACGCTTGGCGCTACGGACAGCCCCTCGCTTCCCTGGACACCTGGTTCCGTAGCCTCGGTGCCCCTCCTGACGAGGTCTGGGTGACCTGCGCCATCCCCTTCAACGCGGAGCCTGCGCACGAGGTGATCGCCCGGGTCCGGGACATGGCGCCCAGTGCCATAATTCGCTTCGGCGGCGGCTATCCGTCCGCGCTTCCCGACGATGCTGCGACCTCGGACGCAAACCACGTCCATGTGGGGCGTGTCCTGGACGCGGATCGTGTTCAGCCGGATCTGGCCGTGGACACAAAGGTCCGGGACTTCGCCCACTTCCGCCTCACCTCCGGATGCCCGAATAAATGCACCTTCTGCATAAACGGACGAGAAGCAATGCACCGCTTCGACGCGGTCGCTGTCCTGGAATGGATTCGCCTCGTCCGGCGAAACCTCGGCATCACCAGGTTCAACAACTGGGACCCGAATGTCCTGCGATTCCGGCCCCACCTGCGGAAGTTCCTGGAGGGAGCGACCAAGCTCCCCGAGGACGTGGTCCTCCGCTTTGACATGGGCCTGGAGCCGGATCTGATCGATGACGAGGCTGTAGCGCTTCTCCGTCATGGCCGCGTAGGGGCTTTCTCGATCCCCTTCGAATCGGTGGAGCCAACGCGTTGGCGCCTGTACGAGAAGCCCTACACCATTATCTCCACGCTGAGGGCCATCGACCGGTTACGAGCCGGCAGGTTCAACCTGACGCCCTGCCACGGCACTTACATAATCGGCTACCCGGACGAGGAGCTGGCGGACATCTTCGCTGTCCACCACCTGATCCGTGGCGCAGGAATGGTGGGGACCCCCTTCCCCATTACCCCGATAAAGGGCTCGCCCATCTGGGACCGCTACCAGGATCGACTTGAGGGTCGTGCCGTAAGGGACCTGAACGGTCATGCGTTTCCGCTCCTGGATGACCCGGAGCGAGTTGCGCTTTACGCACGCGTCCTCCCTGTCCTGGCTACCACCAGATCAGACGGCCCGGAGCAACTTATCCAAGACTTCCCCACAGAGGTCCGCAAGGCATGGCGAGAGGGCGCTGAAAGGGCAAAGCGCCTCGTCAGCGCTGTCCGCACCACCGATGCGTCGGATTCCATCGAGTTGCTGGAGGACCTGCTGGATAAGCCGTGAGTCGGGCTACCGGGCAGTGGTGGGCGTGGAGGACCACTCGCCCATCATCGCCATAATCATCTTGTCCTGGATGCTGCGGAGCGCGCTTGCTGGAGCCTTCGCGTCGTTGATCAGGATGGCGAACCAGATCTCCTGGCCTTGCTTCGGGCTTGCCCTCCCTGCGATGCAGGAAACTCCGTCCAGGGTTCCGGTCTTTCCATGAACCCGGCCCTTGACCTTGTGCAGGCGGCGGTAGAGGGTCCCTGTCTCTCCTGCGACTGCGAAGGCGCG
>CAYOTU010000468.1:0-3123 GCA_964406905.1 uncultured Myxococcales bacterium
CATGAAAACTCTCCATTCGTTCAGCTCGAATGCATGGATAGCACTGTACATCAGGATATCCGGAATGGGAAGGAGCAGCCAAGGCCCAATGCCGATCAGTTAAGGCAGTTTGTCAGTCCCGAATGCAGCCTTGCGGCTTGTGGGAGGGGCTTCAGCCCCGATTTTCTTGTGGAGGAGCTTCTGCCCAGAATGCAGCCTTCAGCCAAGCCGAATCGGGCCTGAAGGCCCTCCCACAGAACCGAATCGGGCCTGAAGGCCCTCCCACAGAACCGAATCGGCTTAACTGACTGGCATTGGGCCAAGCCCCAGGAATCCGCGCGCTATGAACTGCCTCTCAAGGGGTATTTCGGCCTCGAAACTGGAGTAATCATATTCTGCGGGCCTCAGTTGGCCGCTATGTCACTCGGCTTGCTGACATCGCGGATGGCTCTGGACACCCCGGCGCCGCACCTTACGGGTTCACATTCCCATTCTGGTTCTGTAGGATTCAACGGGCAACACGAGGTGACACATGGCCCCCTTTCCCTTCTCTCACGCAACTCGCCCCTTCGCTGTTCTCGCTGTCCTCGCTGTCCTCGCTGTCCTCTCGGGAGGAGCTTGCTTCGGCTGCCAACGAACCACGCCGGACGCGGGGGCAGTTGCCGCGGATATCGGTGCGGACGCGGACGGCTCTTCCCTGTCGCAGGACATCGAGCCCGAGGTCACAGCAGAGGCACTGCCCCTGTTCGTCACCGACGGCGAGGCCCTGCGCCCCGCGCTGGAGGACGATCTCCTGGCCTTCCTCTCCATCGACGAAGGCGGGACCTCCTGCCTGTCCGTACCCTGGCGCGAAGAATGCGTTACCCGAATCCGCCTCGTGGACCTCTCCGAGCAGGCGCCGGTGTTCTGGTCCGACGACATCTACGGGACGTCGGTCCCGGGGCTCACCGACGGGATCCTGTATTGGATGGGCCCCGAGAACCGCCTGCGCTACCATCACGTCGGGGGCGTCGGCGTGGTCCATCCCCTCGAAGATGACCCGGACTACTACGGGATCCAGGGTCCGGTCGTGGTGCAAGACGGTGGGATCTACTGGTACGCGTACGACTACACCGCTACCTCCACAGCGTTCCAGCGCTACGACCTCACCACCGGCGAGGTCACCCTCCTGCTGCCAACGCAGCACGACAGGCCCTACTTTGTAGACGACCTGGGCGCGCCGTCCGCACCGCAGTTCGACATCTCGGACAGACGCCTGGTCTGGCTCCAGAACATGGAGTACGGCGACACATGGCGTTACAGAATCGTCCAGGCGACGATCGGCGAAGACGCTACCGCGCCCGAGGCCCTCCCCACAGGGGACGTGAACTGCCTCTGGCCCCGAATCCGAGGCTCCTGGGTCTACTACATCTGGTATCTGGAGGAGCATTGGGAGTGTCGCCAGTACACCTGCGACTTCCACCTGTCCCGCGTCCATCTGGAGACCGGCGAGGTTGAGGAGTTGACCGACGAGGCAGCCCGGATCACGGGCCTCGCCCCGCCCCTTCTCTGGGACGGCGGCGCAGGCTGGCTCGACTTCCGGGACGGCATCTACAGGGTGGTCCTGAAACCCGAGGATGACGAGCCCGTAGCGGTAACCCCGGTCGAGCGCCCCGTGGGGCTCTTCACCGGGGTCTCCCTGGTCCCACGAGATGACGGAACCCTCCAGATCCTCTGGTCCACCCTCCACGAGGGGCGACTACAGATCTTCTCGACGGATTGGGCTGGAGAGGAAGATTAGGGTCTGTCCAAAAATAAGTGCGCCGCACCGAGGGTGCTGATGCGCCTCTCTCGCAAGGCGCGCAACCGCAGGCGTATTGCCTGTACATTGAGGTTGCGGAACGAAGCGAGAGGGGATGCAGCGGCGACCGAATGCCGCAGTTATTTTTGGACAAACGCTTAATTGGGAAAGGCCCCCGGGTTGGAATAACCGCAAGGCTGAGTGGTTGGCCGACCGTCTTTACCTCGCCAATCCGGGGGCCTTCCCAACGAGGGGAATCATAGGGCCTGCCGCGGACGGTCCAAAAAACCGGCCAATGCCTACTCTTCAAGGATCTCCAGGAGGTCCCTGGCCGCGCGATGCTCGGGGTCGTCGGCCAGGACCGACTCAAGGACAGCACGAGCCGCTGACAACTCCCCGCCGTCCGCCAAATCAAAGGCCTCCTGGCAGGCGAGGTCCAACTGCGACTGGCCTCCCGCAGGAGAAAAAGGCTGCGTCGGGGCCACATCCATGCGGGGCGACATCACCTCTACGCGGGTCAGGGCTTCATCCAACTCCCGCACCGGCCCTGGCGTACCGGGGAGCAGGGTCCGGGCGCGACGGAAATGCTCCACAGCCTCGTCTCTACGCCCCAGATGTCGGCCGAGGACCCGCCCCAGACGCAGGTGGGCCTCCCCCTCCGCGTCCGGGGACAGGGTCTCGTCCGCCAACACGCCCGCCAGGAGATCGGCCCAGTCTTCGAAACGCTCTGCCTCCTCCAGGGCCCGCTCCAGCGCGGCGAGCCAACGCGCGGGCCTCTCGTCGAGTTGGACAGCAAGGCTCAAGTAGGGCACAGCGTCCGAACCGAGGCCCAACTCCTCCAGGAGTACAGTGCCCAGCCGACCGGCCACCGCGGCCCGGCGACCACGATCCGGGCTCCGCTCGACCCAGCGGACCATCTCCGAGAGGGCACGAGTACGGGACACGGGGGCTCCTACGAGGCCCAGGATAGTCTCCAGGGTGGCATCGTCGGGGGAGAAAATGACCGGCCCCCCGGAGAGAGAGGCCCAGGCTGCGTCGGCCTCCCCGACCGCTACCTGGATGCGAAAGGCCAGGTTCACCCAGGCCGGGTCAGGCGCCAAGACCAGGGGCAGCATCTCCTTCCGCAGGGCCTGCATATCGGCCGAAGACAAGGCCGGTTCCAGGGCCACCATGAGCCGGGTCGTGACCGCACCACCCGCTGAGAGTGCGGAGGCCAGGAGCGCGGCGATTCCGGGGAGCCGATCCACCGGCAGGACCTCCAACGCGGCAACGGTCAGTGCCTCCGCACCAGCAGAATCGGGGTCTCCCGCTACCTGACCCGCGCTGAGGCGGTCCAGGAGCCGTCGTCGCGTCTCCGGATCCGC
>CAYOTU010000469.1:0-3117 GCA_964406905.1 uncultured Myxococcales bacterium
CATCGTCGCCATCGCAGGCGCCACAGTTGCAATCACCGATGGTGCCGCAGTCCTTGCCGTCGCACACGGTCGTGCAGTCGGTGCCTGGTTCTTCGTCGTCGTCGCCGCCACATCCAGCCACAGCCAGCCCAAGCGAGAGCACAGCCACCATAAACAGCCAAAGCGTCTTCTTCATTTCCCTCTCCCCTCTTGTTAAAAAAGAAACCCTCAATGCCCAAAAAGCTCGGTTTCTCGTCCCCGCCCCGACGCCGCGCCGGGACAAACTTGGAAAGATGTTACACAGGCCCCATGAAAAATCAAGTTCCGGAACAAACGTACGTCCGCGCTGGACGTTGCGTCGGACCGGGACTGCCCTATATTCTGGAGCGGAGGTGACATGTCCCACGATCTTGAGCAGCGCTTCGCTGTCTGGCTGCGCGATCTGCGCGGCCACAGCCCCCACACCCAAAAGGCCTACACCCGAGACCTGCGTCGCTTCGCAGCGTTCGCGGCAGCGCGTGGAGCCGATCTGATCGATGCCAAACGCGCTGACGTGCGGGCGTGGGTGGAGGATGAGGCCGTGGACCACGCGCCGGCCACGGTGATGCGCCGCCTGGCCGCTGTGCGGACCTTCTACCGCTGGCTGGGGGATATCGGCCTCCGGGAGGACGATCCGAGCGCGGGGGTCCGCTCCCCCCGGCTGCCGGGGACCCTGCCGACGGTCCTGGGGATCTCCGAGACGGCCAGCATGCTGGAACTGCCCCCGAACGACGTCAGGGGCCTCAGGGACCGGACAGCGATGGAGCTACTCTACGGAGCGGGGCTTCGGGTCTCTGAGCTGGTGGCCCTGGATCGGGGCGATCTGGACCTGGACACGGGCGAGGTACGGGTGCGCGCGGGCAAAGGGGGCAAGGAGCGCCGCTGCCCCATCGGGCCCCCGGCTTGCGAGGCCGTTGCGCTTTACATCGCCGCGGCCCCACGCCCTCTCGGTGAAAAAGCCCCCCTGCTCCTCGGGCCCTCGGGGCGGCGACTCTCCACGCGCACCGTGCGCCGCGTTGTACACGCGTGGGCGGCCCGGGTCTTCAGGGACGCGTCGCCACACACCCTGCGCCACTCCTTCGCCACCCACCTCCTGGAGGGGGGCATGGACCTGCGTCTGATCCAGACATTGCTGGGGCACAAGAGCCTGAGCACGACACAGAAATATACACATCTCAGCATGGACCGCGTCCAGCGGGCGTATGAGAAGAGCCACCCGCGCGCGGGTGAAAAAGGGAGGAAGAATGAAAGGGACGACGATCCTGGCGGTGCGTGACGCCGCGGGTCTGGTCATCGGCGGCGACGGCCAGGTTACCCATGGGGACACGGTGCTCAAGGCCGGTGCGGTTAAGATTCGGCGTTTGGGCGGTGGCCGGGTGCTGGCGGGATTTGCGGGTTCCACCGCGGACAGCTTCGCGCTCATCGAGCGCTTCGAGGGCAAGCTCAAGTCCACGGGGGGCAACCTGACCCGGGCCGCAGTGGAACTGGCCAAGGACTGGCGGATGGACAAGGCCCTGCGCCAACTCCAGGCCATGCTTATCGTAGGCGACGCGGAAAACCTTCTGATGCTCACCGGCACCGGGGACGTGGTGGAACCCGAGGACGGGATCGCTGCGATCGGCTCCGGGGGGACCTACGCACTGGCCGCGGCCAAGGCCCTAAAGGCCCACACTGACCTGGACGCGGAGACCGTGGTCCGGGAGGCCCTGGCCGTAGCCGCGTCGATCTGCATCTACACCAACGACCGCTTCACCGTGGAGCGCATCGCTGTAGAGGAGAAAAAATGAGCGAGCACGACAACCCCGCTGCGGAGGATCTGCGCCCAGCGACCCTGGTCTCCTACCTCGACCGTTACATCGTAGGTCAGGATGCGGCCAAGCGGGCCGTGGCCATCGCGCTGCGGAACCGCTGGCGGCGGCGGCGGGTACCCGAAGACCTCCGAGACGAGATCGTCCCGAAGAACATCATCATGATGGGGCCGACCGGGGTGGGGAAAACCGAGATTGCCCGGCGCCTCTCTCGGCGCCTCCGGGTGCCCTTCGTCAAGGTCGAGGCCTCGAAGTATACCGAGGTAGGATACGTGGGTCGGGACGTGGAGTCGATCATTCGCGACCTGATGGAGTTCGGGGTAAACATGGTGCGGGACGAGGAGCAGGAGCGCGTGCAGGAGGAGGCCCGAAGCCGGGCCGAGGAGCGGATCCTGGACGCACTCCTACCGCCGCCCTCTACGCCCGCGTCGCCCTCCTTCGAAGAGGTGGAGGAGAGCGCTGATGACACGTCCGCGTCCCGGACCCGCACCCGGGAGAAGCTGCGCACCCTCCTGCGAAACGGCGCTTTTGACGAGCGCGAGGTGGACGTCGCTGTGCAGGAGAAGGGCCGGATGCCCATGTTTGAGGTCTTCTCTGGCCAGGGAGTCGAAGAGATGGGCATGAACATGAAGGACATGTTCGGCAACCTCTTCCCGAAGAAGACCCGGGAGAAGAAGCTGGCCATCCCCGAGGCCCTGAAGATCCTGATCCAGGAGGAGGCGGCACGCCTGGTAGACACCGACGCTGTGGTGGAGGAGGCACGCCGCCGGGTGGAGGAGGGGGGGATCGTCTTCCTGGACGAGCTGGACAAGATCGCTGGGCGAGAGATGGGCAAGGGTCCCGACGTGTCCAGGGAGGGAGTCCAGCGAGACCTCCTTCCCATGGTGGAGGGGACCAACGTCACCACGAAATACGGGGTGATCCGCACGGACCATGTCCTCTTCATCGCGGCCGGCGCGTTCCACGTGAGCCGCCCGTCGGACCTGATCCCCGAGCTCCAGGGCCGTTTCCCGATCCGGGTGGAGTTGGAGTCCCTGGGCCAAAAGGAGTTCCTGCGGATCCTCACCGAGCCGGAGAACTCCCTGATTCGCCAGTACCGGGAGTTGATGGCCACCGAGGGTGTACACCTGAGCTTCACCGACGACGCTTTGGTCGCTGTGGCAGAGGTAGCTGAAACGGCCAACCGCCAGATGGAGAACATCGGCGCACGGCGGCTGCACACGGTGTTGGAGAATCTCCTGGATGACCTCAGCTTCGACGCGTCGGAGCGGGCCGGCGAGAGCGTGGAGAT
>CAYOTU010000470.1:0-3099 GCA_964406905.1 uncultured Myxococcales bacterium
CCCACCAGCGGCCGTCACGCCCCGTCCACCGCAAGGAACCCTGAGGTCCATGCCCTAATGGCTGTGGCCGGCGCAGGCCCCCGCCGGTTTCATCTCCATCAGCTCGCCGCGGTTCGCTGCGTCTATGTTGTCCTGGATGGTGCCGGCCTGGGCGTGGTAGACCCGTATTCCCTGCTGGTTGAGCAGCGTCAGGGCCCGTACGCCGATGCCGCCGACCACCAATGCATCCACATCGTGGTTCGCAAGGGCCCCCACGGGGTTGCATTGGCCGTGCGCGTGCTGCGCCGTGCCTTTGCTCGTGTCTACGATCTCCGTGGTCCCCGTGTCGGTGTCGTGGATAACGAAGTAGTGTGCAGCCCCGAAGTGTCCGTGAGGGACACCATCGGTTCCTTCGGATTGCTGGGACGGAAAACAGAGCTTCATGAGCTTTCTCCTGTTATTTTACACGCGCCGCGGGGACTATACGGAAAACATCCTTCGCTTGCACGCACTGAATGACATGACGGCCGATGCACGAAACCGATCAGCCGCGGCATGGAGCGCAAGAGAGAGCAGGAGCAGATACAGGACGACCGCTACAAACAGTTCGATGACAAGGTACGCTCGATCGAGGAGCAAATGCTGAAGTAGGGCCCCTCCCACATCGCCTGAGACTACGGACAGGTCTCGTTCGGTTCGCCTGGGGTGCCGAAGTCGGCGCTGGGGATCTGCTCTGTAGCTGTCTCGCACCAGTTGGCGCCGAGGTCGTTTTGATCCATGTCGAACGCGGCAGGGTCGAGGTTCATTGAGTGGCCCTTGGGATCGGGGAATTCTGGTCCGCCGTCGTACGCAACGATGTCGGAGACCACGCCCTCAACGCTGAGTATCACCTCGTCCGCGCCGTTGCCCAGCAGGATCGAAGAAGCGTACTTGTAGTCCACGGGGACGCCGCCGTTCAGTGACGGGTCCGCGTTGAGGCCGAGCACGAGGTAGCCCCCGGCCTCGACCCAGAGGGGGCCGCCGTTGTCGATCTGGTGGTAGTCCCCGCCCTCGTCCTGGAGCTCCCAGCCGTTCAGGTCTATGAGGTAGTCCCGGGTGTTGTAGACCTCGATGTACTCTCCGAGGGTGTCGTAGACCATATCTGGGTTCTGCATGATCTCCGTGACGATCACGTCCCCGGGGTCCGGGAGGTAGACCTCGATGAGGCACTCCGGGGTGCAGCCGTCTTCGAGGTCCTGGTTCCCGTCGTCGCATTCCTCACCGTCGTCCTGGACCGCGTCCCCGCAGGAGGGCAGCACGCAGTCCGTGCGGCATGCGTTGGGTTCCTCGTCGGAGTTGGCATCCCCGGTGTCGCAGGCTTCGTCGAAAGCGGGATCGTGGATTCCATCGCCGCACCATGGCAGGCTGCAGTCAGGCCGACAAGCGTCGGGGGCCAGGAGATTGAACTTAGCGCCGTCGTCGCAGGCTTCGCCGTCGTCCTGGACTCCGTCCCCGCAGGAGGGCAGGGTGCAGCCGATACGGCACGCGTTCGAGATTTCGTTGGAGTTGAGATCGCCGTCGTCGCAGGCTTCGCCGTCGTCCTGGACTCCGTCCCCACAGATCGGCATGGTGCAATCCAAGCGGCACGCGTTCGGCTCGGTGTCGGAGTTGAGTTCGCCGTCATCGCACTCCTCGCCATCATCCTGCCATCCGTTGCCGCAGCCCGGCTCGTAGGGCTGGCAGTCGAGGCCGCATTCGTCGCCGCCCTCGAGGTTCCCGTCGTCGCAGGTCTCACCGGTGTCGACGACATTGTCCCCGCAGGACGGGAGGGTGCAGTCCAAGCGGCAGGCGTCCGGTTCGGTGTCGGAGTTCAACTCCCAGCCGTCGTCGCACTCCTCGCTGCCGTCCTGGATCCCGTCGCCGCAGACAATCTCGTAGACGGTGCAGTCCCCCTGGCATCCGCCGTCGAAGTCGATGTTGTTGCCGTCGTCACAGGCCTCCCCCGCGTCTTGGACCGCGTCCCCGCAGGAGGGCAGCGCGCAGTCTGTGCGGCAGGCGTCGGCCGTCTCGTCGGAGTTGAGATCGCCGTCGTCGCATTCCTCACCGTCGTCGGTGATGTCGTCGCCGCACCAGGGGAGGATGCAGCCGACCCGACAGACGTTCGGGAAATCGTCGGAGTTCAGGAGGCCGTCGTCGCATTCCTCGCCGTCGTCGGTGACATTGTCCCCGCAGGATGGGAGGGCGCAGTCCATGCGGCAGGCGTTGGGGTCGATGTCGGAGTTCAACTCTCCGTCGTCGCAGGCTTCCCCCTGGTCCAGGATCCCGTCACCGCAGAAGGGCAGCAGGCAGGACGGGGCCGGGATACCCACGAAGACCACGTTGGTTATGTCGCCGAACGCGGAGTAGGGGATCTGCCAGGGACTGGTGCCCGTCTCCAGGTCCACGGAGATCACCAGGATTGCCATCACCTGGTTGACCAGGTCTCCACCGGGGAAGAGATCCTGCCAGGTCAGGGCCATCTCGAGGTGGCCCGCGTCGAAGTTTGCCAGAACGGTGCCGTTCATGGCCTCAGCGCCCGCGGGCAGGAGGCGCCGGGCTCCAGCGTCCTCCGCACCGGCACCCACGACCTGTGCCCCTGCGACGGTGCCGATAACTACGTCCGCGCCGAATCCTGGCAGGTCCACGGTAAAGTCTACGGGCAGAGCCGCATCCAGGGCCTGCTCCGTGACCACGGGGATCGAGGCCAACTCGCTGTAGCCGGTGCCCGCACCGTAGTCCGTGTCCACAAAGACCAAGAGGGCCTTTGTCTCGGTCGGGATCGTGTCCAGGCCCAGGTAGAGGTTTCCCTGGTCCACCTGGATGTAGAAATGGATCGGCTGGATCGGGTCATTCTTGGTTCCAGCCAGCGCGCCTTCGTGCCAGTCCTCGGCCAGGGTCCCGTCCAGGAGGGGGGTCCGCACCGGGGCCTTGCCGCTGAAGCAGCCGAGGGGGGTGCAGACGTCAGTGGTGCAGAGGATACCGTCCCCGCAGATCGGCTTGTTCTCGCAGCCTTCCAGGGGGTCGCAGGTGTCCAGGGTGCACTCCATGTCGTCGTCGCAGTCCAGCGGGGTGCCCTCGCAGGCTCCGAGTGAGCACTTGTCG
>CAYOTU010000471.1:0-3098 GCA_964406905.1 uncultured Myxococcales bacterium
GTGGAGTATCGTCTCTGGCGCACCAAGGATATTGCAGGTTGGAACGGCTGGACCCACATCAAGCAGGGATTCCGGGAGGAGCGCCGGGTCATCTTTGCCGACCCGGGCAAGCCGGACGAGATCGGTACCAGGTACTTCATCACAAATCGACTGTTCTCTCACCTGAACTCAAAGGACTGGCTCCAGGTCATTTGGAATCACTGGCAGGTTGAGAACAACGGGCACTGTACGCTGGATGTCTCTCTTAAGGAGGACAAGCGGCCGTGGAGTCGTCATCCGCATGTCTACCTGATAATTGCGCTGCTCCGGCGGGCGCCTTCAATCTTCTCTCCCTCTATCGTGGAGTCTGTCAGCGGAGCGAGGAAAACCGAAGGATGCCCTGGCGTAGGCTCCTGGCTCAGGTCTACGCCGTCTGGATCAGCGCGGCGGAGAAGGACCTCCTGGACCGCAGAGAACTGAAAAGGCGTAGTATAATGGTTTGATCCCGGGGGGGGACCGGGCTACCTTGCCCCTTCCTCGCAAAACATCGCCCCCCGGGCAACAGCGGCTCCTGCGGATGCGCGAGCTCCGCGATGGCACCGTTGCGGCCACGGAAGGACCCATCTGCCGAAATCCTGGCTTTGTCCAGTTGTTACAGGTCTCAACTCAAGATCACCGATCAAGTCTGGAGTGGTTGCTGTCAACTTTGACATGATCCAGCGCCTCGCGTAGTCTTGGCCCCCGAACGAACACCGAGGAGGCGTCATGGAGTGGTACGTGGAGTGGGTCCGGAACAACGCGTTGCTCTCGGCCGCGGTGCAGTTCGCTGTTCTGGGCACCCTGGGGGAGGTGGTGTCCCACCTGATCAGGACCCGCCGCATCGAGATGCCCTTCGGGATCCTGACCCTGGTCCTGAAGATGGCCGCGTGGGCCCTGCTGGGGATCTTCGTGAAGTATGGCTTCGCGGGGGTGCGCTATGGGCTCCTGGGGCTCATCGGCCATGGCTACCTCCCGGACATCCTGGCCCCCGCGGTCTGCGCGGGCGCGGCGCCGGTGGACAAGTTCCCCTGGGCCCTGACCATGTCCGTGACCACCAACCTCTTCTTCGGGCCCCAGCTCATGGCCTTCCACCGGATCGAGGACAACCTCATCGACCGGCGCTGGGACTTCACCGGGATCCAGAAGGCCTGGATGACCCTGATCTGGTTCTGGATCCCTGCGCACACCATCACCTTCGCGCTGCCCACACACTTCCAGATCGGCCTGGCAGCGGTCTGGGGCTTCGTCCTGGGGCTGATCCTGGGGCTGTCCGCACCCGCAAAGAAGTAGCCCCTGACTTGACGCGGGGGAGTGATCCCATTACATTCTCGTCGCCCGTGCTCCGCAAAAATCCATCCGGGGTGTGTTGGGGCAGGGGAGGGAGCGGAAGTCGGGCCTTGATCATCGTTCCGCCCAAGAGGTGAAAATGGGCAGGGCGGGGTCGTGGGTGCTGGCGAGGGGCTTGGCTTTTGAGGTAACTTGTTGAATGAGTGAGGACATGATTGCATCCGGCTCCAGTTCTATACGAGCCGTGACCGTGAGGGAGCGGGGCACCCCAACTTGATCGGCTCCAAAAAAATTTGCTGTGTTTCGGGGGTGTTACGGCATTTCTGTAGCGTAAAAACCGATCTTGACGAGACGATTTGAAAACGAGGAAAACCGCTATCGTCCGCTAGTTTGCAGGCTACGATTTGACTGTCAAGCAAAAATGGGGAGTGCAGGCATCTTTGAGCCCCTCGTAAAAAGTCGATTTGGCCTTCACGGAACCCCGGATTTCGCGCTCAAGGCCCGCCTTTTTCGGGTGAATTGCCTGTTTCATGAGTGGTTTTTTCGGCGTTTTGGACTTTTTACGAGGGGCTCATCTTTGGAATGACACGTGCTTGGTCGGTCTTTTTTTGTCGCTACACGAGTGGTGGTACGGTTCGATTTTCTCCAATAACTACGGAGGCTTACGTCAGAAAACGACAAAATCGGTGGTCAAGTTGGGGGGTGCGGTTCGGACCTTGACGCTACATCTCAACCCCGCTCCCTCACGGTCACGGCTCGTAAAACACGGGAACGCAGAACCGCACCCCGCTCCCTTACGGTCACGATTCGTTGGAACATCTCAACACGGAGCAGCGGACGGCGGTACGCACCATGGTGCCAAGTTCCCTATCCGGGATCGGACCAGGGGCTCGAAAACCTCTACAGCGCGGATCCCTCGTTTTGGGCGGAACGATAATCAAGGCCGGAGTTCGAAACCCGATTTTCGGTAGGTATACGGGTTGCTCGAACTTTCTCCGAGGTCCGAAACGTGGAAGTCTCTGGAATTACGCGATTCACGTTCTCAGGTTGCGTGCCTGAGAAAAAAGACCTGCACGAGATCGGGCTTGACACTAGTCGCATATAAGCTACAGTGGGGATATGGGAGACGGGCCAAAGACTGTCGAGATCTACCAAGACCGAAACGGCGTCGAGCCGTTCACGGTCTGGTTGGAGTCGCTGAAGAACCCGAGGACCCGCTACCGGATCGTGACGCGGCTGGACCGGGTAGAGCTTGGCAACCTCGGCGACCACAAGATGCTGGGGGACGGCATCTTCGAGCTGCGGTTCCACTTCGGCCCGGGGTACCGGGTCTATTGCGGGGAGGTGGATGAGCGGATCGTCCTGCTCCTCGTGGGGGGTGACAAGGGGTCACAATCCCGAGACATCACCAGGGCCCGCCGGCACTGGGACGACTACCAGGGGGGACGAAGATGAGCCCGACAAGAAAGTTCAGGGACTACCTGACCGAGAAGCTGGAGGATCCGGCCGAGGCAGCGGTCTACCTGTCCGTTGCCCTGGAGGAGTACGAGGCGGACGGCAACCGGGAGGCGTTCCTCCTCGCGCTCCGTACCGTGGTCGAAGCCCGTGGTGGGATCAGCGAGCTCGCCCGCAGGACCGGCCTCAACCGCCAGCACCTCTATCGCGCGTTGTCCGGCAGCGGAAATCCCACCTGGGCGACCATGGACGCGATCCTCTCTGCGCTGGGCTTTCGCTTCTCCATCGAGACCCGGCCACAGGCTTCTCCACGCTCACCAGAGGTTCTCCACCCTTAG
>CAYOTU010000472.1:0-3072 GCA_964406905.1 uncultured Myxococcales bacterium
CGTCCGATTTGACGCCCCCCGTCGCGGTCGCGGCAGCGGGCGCGCCGTCGTCTTCGTCCTCCGCTGAGCGGGTGTAGAGGTCCTCGCCGAAGAGGTTCAGCAGGAACGCGTCCAAATCCTGGTCCTTGATCCGGTGGCCGCTCTTGTACAGGAAGTCGTCGAGGGCCTCCTGGAATTCTTCCGCTGTCTCGTAGCGCTTCTCCAGATCCTTGGCGAGGGCCTTACGGAGGATATCTGCGAGGCCGTCGGGGATGAAGTTGTAGCGGGCGAGCTTCTTCTCTATGTTCGCGTCCCTGATGTTGATCAGGGTCTCGAGATCCGTGCGTCCGAGAAAGAGACGCTTCAAGGTAAGGGACTCGGAGAGCACGACCCCCAGGGAGAAGAGGTCTGACCGGTGATCGATCTCCTCTGCGCGGACCTGCTCCGGGGACATGTAGCCCAGCTTGCCGCGGAGGACGTGGCGTGAGCCGCTCGCCTCCTGGGTCTTGGCCTTGGCCACGCCGAAGTCCATGATCTTAACGTGGCCGCCGCGGCCGATGATGATATTCGACGGAGAGACATCACGGTGGATGATGTTCAGGGGCTGTCCGTTGATGTCCTGGGCGTTATGCGCGGCGTGGAGTCCCTTGCAGACCTCTGAGATGATGTGGCAGACGATCTCCACTGGGGGGCGCTGCTTCTGTTCAGCGCTCTTGGCCAGGATCTTCAGGAGGTCCTTCCCCTCCACGAACTCCATGGCCATGTAGAAGACATTATCCTGGTTGCCTAACTCGAAAATCTGGACGATGTTCGGGTGCTGGAGGACCGAGGTCAGCTTTGCCTCGTCCACCAGCATGCGGATGAACGACATGTTACGCGCATAGCCGGGGAGGATTTTTTTGACTACGCACTCTTTTTGGAAGCCTTCGATACCCTTGAGGCGGGCGCGGTAGACCTCGGCCATGCCACCGGCGCCGATCTTCTCGATGAGTTCGTACTTCCCGAGGGTCTGGAGGACGTTCACTGATCGGTCCTCCCGCCTTCGCCCTGGTACAGAAAGAGCGAACGCTTACATTGTAGGTCGCCAAGACGGCTGTGTTCATCCAGCGCGGTCCGCCGCACCTGGCAGCGGGCGTCGTCTTCACCCCGGGCCGTGCAGAGCTCGTCCGTCAGGCGTTTGCAGGGGGACATGGCGCAGCCTGCCAGGAGCAATAACGCGACGATCAGGGCCGGCAGGATGAACCGCATCAGTCCTCCACCACGGCCAGGAGGACGGTGATGTTGTCCAGGCCGCCCTCATCCAGAGCCGCCTGGACAAGACCCTCCACAGCCTTGTCCGGATCGTCTCCCTGTAGCACCTCGCCGATCTTGTCATCGTTCACAAGGTCCGAGAGCCCGTCGGAGCATAGAAGGTATCGGTCACCCGCAACGACATCGATTTCGAAGGTGTCTACCTCTACCCAATCGGCCAGACCCAAGGCGCGTACGATGATGTTCTTCATCGGAAAGGCTAGCGCCTGCTCGGGGGTGAGGAGGTTGAGCTTGATGTACTCGTTGATCAGGCTGTGGTCCTCGGTGAGTTGGACCAATTCGCCATTCCGCATGCGGTAGAGCCGGCTGTCGCCCACGTTGGCGATCCAGGCTGATCCGTTGTGCATGTAGAGGCCCACTATGGTGGTGCCCATGGAGCGCAGGGCCTCGTTTTCGCTGGCCTGCTCGAAGATTGCCAGGTTTGCTTTCTCGATGGCGGTCCGGAGGAGGTATCGTTCGACGGGTTCCCCCCGGTCGATGCGGCCTTCGGAGTGGGAGACAGCGTAGGCCTCCTCGATGCGGGATCGTTGCTCACCCGGGGAGAAGGAATCCTGGAGGATCTGAATAGCGAGCGCGGACGCGACTTCGCCGTGCGCGTGACCGCCCATCCCATCCGCGACCGCCAGGAGACCCTCTTCCTCAAGAACGAGGAAAGCGTCTTCGTTTTCCTTTCGGATGAGCCCTGTATCAGTCCTGGTGCGAACATCAAGCTTCATGGATTCAATGTTATCAGGAGAGGAAGGGGCGGTAAACCCTTTTGCTGTTGCCACAGGCAGGGGTAGAATGCGGTTCAGATCGGGGACGGGGCGGAGGTCAGACGGAATGCGCGCAGACTTCAGAGGATTTGGGGCTCTGATAACTCTTTTTGTGGTCATCCTTTCATCGTCCTGCTCGTTTCCGGGCATCCCCCAGCGAGACCCCCTTCTCCCTGTCCCCGTGCACCGCCCCGAGATCGAGGTAGATGCTGATCTGACTCCGGAAGTCTTGGACGACAGGAGCGTCCTCAAGTTTGCCGGACGTCTCTCGGATCGTTTTGATCCCGGTGGTGCAGGGGAGGGCCGCGGTGGGTTCTCCAGCGTGGCGCTGGTCTTCGAGTTGGAGCCGGACGTGCCTTCACCGGACGCTCCTCCGCATGCGACTCTCCGTCTCTCGGCCCCTTACGGCAACCTCCCTCGCCTGCGCCTCGGCGCAACCTACAAGGTCCGCTGGGAGGTAGTTGAGGAGGATCCACTTGGAATGCCGGATCTCCGGATCGAGATTCGGTCGGAGGAGGGCCAACTTCTCTACCTGATGACCACCGGTGCGGCCCTCCCCAAAGAGCCGTTGATGGAGGGCCTCGAATTGCGGAGCGCCCGTCGCCCGGCCTTCTTGACGGATTTCGAGGCTGGTGGAGGCTGCCGGGTTCGGCGTCGTCACTACACCACCCTGGTCCGACACTCCTCACTGGAGACCGGTGAGGTCTGGCTCATGCCCACGGATGTCCTCGACTTGTCCCTGGAGACCGGCACCTGGCGTCTCACGGTCCTCGACAACTCCGTCGCATTGAAGGGTGGCTGCGACAGGCTCATAGCGCAGGAGCTGGCGCACCGGACTGTTGTGCTGCAGTTCGTGGAGTAGAACTTCGTTTCATGGGCACTGATCGAAACTTAAAGCGGTTTCGATCAATGCCGAAGAATTGTTGGCTGTTCAGCCACCAACCGCCCAGACTTGACCTGATGATCCACCGAGTGTGACAATGATCGTGCGTGGGTGGAGTCTCCTCTTTTTTTGCCATAGTTTAGA
>CAYOTU010000473.1:0-3056 GCA_964406905.1 uncultured Myxococcales bacterium
CCACTGGTACCACGCATACGGCGGCATGGTGGAGTTGAACGCACTGATCCTCCGGGTCCTGGCCGAGGCCGACGCGGAGGCCCACGCGGCCACGATCCGCGAGATCATCACCTGGCTTCTCTCCACCCGGGAGGCCTGGGGCGCGTGGCATAACGAGATCGGCACAGCGACCGCTGTCCGGGCCCTGCTGAGGGCTGGTGCGGGAGCCGCGAAGGAGATTCCCTCCGTGGTCACGGTCACCGTGAACGGGCAGCAGGTTGCGCGGGTGGACATTGACCCCGCAGACCCGTTCCTCTCGGCCGCGGCCCTGCGGCATCTGGAAATTACCCAGCACCTGGAGCCGGGAAAGAACCGGGTCCGGGTCTCCTACGACGGTGCGTTGACCGCACCGGTGACACTGGAGGTCAGGGAGTGGGGCGGCGACTCTGATGGCGCGATGGGTCCGGAGGTCTTCAGCGTAACCCGGCGCGGACCTCGCAAAGCAAAGCTCCAGGAGCCCCTGGAGATCACCCTCGAGGTCAGGTCCAGCCGCAAGGCCCCCTATGTTCAGGTCACCGACGGCATTCCGGCCAACACCACCCTGGACATTTCGTCCCTCGACGCGCTGCTCAAGGCCGGCACCATAGCGGGCTACAACGTCGCACGCGGCGAGGTCACGTTCTTCCTGAAGGAGTTGGACGGGGCTGAGAAGTTGACCTATCGCCTGATCGGTTCCCGCTCCGGCGTCGCCGGCCACCCGGGCACCCGGGTCTCAGCCCGCTTCCATCCCGCGTTCGGCAGCACCGGAGCCGTTGGCGAGACCCTGGATATTCGCGACTGATCGTTTCTTCGCTGACAGGGATCGCTTGACCATCTGACGTGATGTCGTAAAATGGCCATGACCATTGTCTCGTACATGTAGTGAATGGTCGGAGGTGCGGATGATCGCAAGGGTCTACGAGCAGGCCATGTTACGGCACTTCGAGGAGGAGCGGCAGATGCTGTTCCTGACCGGGCCGCGGCAGGTGGGAAAGACCACCAGCGCCAGGCGAGTCGGGGAGGCCTGGGGGGAGCATTGGTATCTGACCTGGGATGACCCTGAGGATCGGGCCAGGATCCTTGCCGGCTCCAGCGCAATAGCGGAGACGTTGGCCCTGGAGCGGCTGCGGGACCGTCCCCCGCTGTTGATCCTCGACGAGATCCATAAGTACCGTGGTTGGAAGGACTTCCTCAAGGGCCTCTTCGACGTCTGGGGCGAGCGGGTTCGGATCCTGGTAACCGGCAGCGCCCGACTGGACGCGTTTCGTGTCGGCGGGGACAGCCTCATGGGGAGGTACTTCCTCTATCGGATGCACCCGGTCAGCTTTGCCGAGTTGGGCTCGTCCGACGTCTGCCCGGAGCCTCTGAGCAGACATGGGACAGCCCCGGATGGTACCCTGGAGCGGCTGCTGCGCCGCGGTGGGTATCCCGAGCCTTTCCTGCGAGACGACGATCGCTTTCAGCGTCGGTGGCGGAGCCTCCGGAACCGGCAGCTCATGCGTGAGGACCTGCGGGACCTGACCCGAATCCAGGGTATTGCACAGGTGGAGGTCATGGCGGAGTTGCTTCGATGTGAGGCAGGACAGCTCCTGAATTACTCGAGCGTTGCCCGCCAGATCAACATCTCCGTAGACACGGCTCGCCGTTGGATGGAGACCCTCCACGCGCTCTACTACTCCTTCCCCGTCCGGCCTTGGCACCGGAACGTCCGCCGCGCGATTCGCAAGGAACCCAAGGTCTACCTTTGGGACTGGAGTCTGGTGGATGACCCGGGGCCGCGGGCCGAGAACCTCATCGCCTCTGCGCTCCTCAAGGCCTGCCACTTCTGGACCGATCACGGTCTCGGCGAATACAAACTGCATTTCGTGCGCGACAAGGATAAGCGCGAGGTGGACTTCCTGGTGAGCCGCGACGGGGAGCCCTGGTTTCTTGTCGAGGTGAAGCTCTCCGGCTCGCGTCGCGTCTCCGAAGCGCTGCGCCGCTTCCAGGCCGAAACCGGGGCGCAGCACGCGTTCCAGGCCGCCATGGACCTCCCGAGCGTGGACGGGAACCCCTTCCACGCGAAAGATCCGGTTATAGTCCCGGCACTTACGTTTCTTCAGTACCTGGTCTGATTGAGGGGGTGGGGGGGCTGCTACTCGCAGGTGACGTCGAGGACGTAGGCGCCCTCAGCGCCGTTGTAGCCATCCATGACCACGTAGTAGACAACGTCGGCCAGCGCGTCGAAGGTGACTTCGTTGAGACCGTAGGTCATGCATGCTGCCGGGTTGCAGCCGGTTCCCAGCTCTTCGAGGACCAGGATGTCGATGTCGATGTTGTCGTTGGTGATGGTCACTGCGGTGTCCTGGTCCACGACCAGGGTGTATGCGTACTCGGGACCCGGATATGAGTAGGAGTTGCAGGGGTAGCTGTCGATCAGGTCGAATGTGCCCGCGCCGTCTGTCTGCCACTCGTCGTGGTAGCCGCAGGTCAGCTCTAGCGCTGCCTCGTTGTCCGGGACGCATGCGTCCTCGCAGGACGCGCCGGGGAAGCAGTCCGAGTCCAGGCAGTCGGCCAGGCCGTCTTCGTCCTCGTCGAGACCGTCGTCGCAGAACTGCTCGGTCTCGGGGGTGCAGGTGAAGCTGATGTGGTAGCTGCCCTCAGCGCCGTCGTAGCCGTCCACGATCACGTAGTAGAGCTGGCCCGCGGTCGCCTCAAAGGTCACCGAGGCCATGCCGTGCGTGATGCAGTCCATGGGTGCGCAGCCGTCCGAGGCCGGGACCACCAGGACGTCGGTGTCCGCTGTCTCATCGGTGAGGGTCACGGTGACGGTCGTGTCGTAGTCCGCGGTGAAGTCGTAGACGTACTCGGGGCCGTCAAGGACGTTATCGGTGCAGCCCCAGTTGTCCACCTTGTCGCTGGAGAGGCCGCCGTAGTTGTGCCAGTTTTCCTCGAAGTCGCAGGAGACCTCGAAGGAGAAGACCGCTGGGTTGCAGTCTGTGAGGCATACGTCCGCCAGCGCGCAGTCTTCATCGTCGCAGTCGAAGAAGCCGTCTTCG
>CAYOTU010000474.1:0-3049 GCA_964406905.1 uncultured Myxococcales bacterium
TTGCCACCAGAGAAGGCGTGCTCCGTCCAGAACTGCGGCCATGTCCGCTACCTGGGCCTGGACAGTACCGCTCCGGGACATTGTTACCCCGAAGACCCGCCTGTCGTTGATGCTTCGCAGGGTGTCGGTGAACGCCGCCGCAGCGACGCCAACAGCCTCGGCCGCAATCGCTGTGCGATCCGCCAGAAGCGCTGCCTCGATACGCGCCGCCCCCGCCCCCCCCCCCCCGATGCGACCAGCCGCTGGGACATCATGGAGAACGAGGTCTGCAATCCGAGTGCCCAGGAGCCCGACGACGCCGACCCGGGGACGCCACTCGACACCCGCAGCGTCGCCATTCACGGCGAAGAGCGCTGGGCCATCCTCATTTTCCAGACGCGCTGCAACCAGGACGAGCGCGCCTGCACCGCCGTTGGTGACATAGGCCTTCTCGCCCGTCAGGCGGAAGATGTCTCCGTCCAGGGTAGCGACGGTCTCCAGCGCTGTCAGTGGGCGTCCGCCGCCGGGCTCGGTCAGTGCGAAGGCCCCTACCATGCCAGCGGCCAGCGCGTCGAGATGCACAGAGTCTACGCCGGCAGCGGCAAGGGTTGTCCCGGCCAGGAGTGAGTGGGCCGCCAGGATTGAGGCCGCCGAGGGCCGCGCTCCGGCGAGACCCTCGAGGAGGAGGCACGCTTCGAAGAGGGAAAGGCCCGCACCGCCGCGATCAGCGGGGACGGTGAGGAGGTCCAGACCCTGATCACGGGCAGCGGCGAAGGCCGCATCCGCAAGGCCGGGGTCAGGATCCGGAGGCAGCCTCTCACCCAAAGCACGGCCCCGGGCCAGGAGTTCACGCTCTCGGTCGCTAAGCTCCAGGTGCATGGCCCCTACTTGCCCTTGAACACGGGTTTGCGTTTGTCCAGGAACGCTGTCATTCCCTCGACCTGATCCTCGGAACCAAAGAGGGACATGAATGCCATCTTCTCCATCCAGAGGCCGGCCTCCAGGGCTAGATCACCACCGTGGTTTATCGCTCGCTTAGCCTGCGCAACCGCGAGGGGTCCCTTCTTGGAGATCGTCTTGATGACTTTCGTGCAGTGGGCCATCAACTCGTTCTTTGGGAGGACCTCCTGCACCAGACCGATCTCCTTTGCCTTCTCTGCGGGGTACATGTTTCCAGTGAAGCAGATCTCCTTGGCCATGTTCCGCCCCACGAGGCGGGCCAGACGCTGGGTGCCGCCGAACCCGGGGATGATCCCCAGGCCCACCTCGGGCTGCCCGAAGACCGAGCCCTCGGACGCGTAGATCATGTCGCACGCCAGGGCCAGCTCGCAGCCGCCGCCTAGCGCGTAGCCGTCCACCGCGGCGATGACCGGCTTGGCCAGGTTCTCGATTACAGCCAGGACCGAGAGGCCCAGATCCGCAAAGCGCAGGCCACCTTCGGGCGCCATGTGCGCCATGGTGCTGATGTCCGCGCCAGCGATGAAGGCCTTACCTCCCGCACCGGTAATGGTCACACCGGCCACGTCCTCGTTCGCGTCGGCCTCGAGGAGGCACTCCCTGAGCTGGCCAAGGACGGTAGGGTTCAGCGCGTTGAGGGCCTCGGGACGATCTATGGTGATCAGGCCTACAGGCGCATCGATGGTCAGGACGACGAAGCGGTCATCGGGCATTTTCTTCCTCCTTCTTCTCGTTTCTTTTCAATTACATGCGCTCTATGAGCACAGCCGTGGCTCCGCCGCCGCCGTTGCAGAGGCTTGCGATGCCTCGTTGCGCGCCGATGTCCTCCATGGTGTGCATGAGGGTAACGAGAATCCGCGCACCCGAAGCGCCGATCGGATGCCCGAGGGCTACCGCGCCGCCGCGGAGGTTGACTTTCGTGGGATCTATCTCACAAATTTGGTTTATTGCCAGGGAGACGACCGCGAAGGCCTCATTCAACTCCCAGGTATCGATGTCAGCAACAGTCAGGCCTGTCTTAGCCAGGAGCTTTTTGATCGCGTACGCTGGTGCGGTCGTGAACCATTCGGGTGCATGGGCGTAGCTGGCCTGGCCCGCGATGCGGAATCTGGCGGTGGCGCCCAACTCCTTCGCCTTCGTATCTGACATGATCACGAAAGCGGCCGCACCGTCGTTGATGCTGGAAGCATTCGCAGCAGTGACGGAGCCATCCTTCTTGAACGCTGGGCGCAGGCTGGGGATCCGGTCGAGCTTTGACCGGAAGGGCTCCTCGTCTTTGTCAAAGATCACAGGGTCGCCGCGGCGCTGGGGGATCTCCACGGGCACGATCTCGCGTTTGAAGAGGCCCTTCTCGATGGAATCGATGGACTTCTTGTAGGAGGCAATAGCGAACTCGTCCTGGGCCTCACGAGAGAAATTCATCTCCGCAGCGCAGAGCTCAGCGGCCATGCCCATATGGTAGTCGTTGTACACGTCCCAGAGGCCGTCCTTGACCATGGTGTCCACGATTTCGCCGTTGCCCATACGGAACCCCATGCGGGCCTTGTGCAGGGCGTAGGGAGCGTTCGTCATGCTCTCCATACCCCCGGCCACGATGACCTCCGCGTCACCTGCCTTGATCTGGGAAGAGGCCAGCATCACGCTCCGCAGGCCGGAGCCGCAGACCTTGCCAATGGTGGTGGCGGGGGTGGTGTTGGGCAGGCCGCTCCAGATGGTGGCTTGGCGTGCAGGCGCTTGGCCCACGCTGCCGGTAAGGACGCAGCCGAAGAGCACGTCGTCCACCGCATCGACCGGTACCCCGGCGCGGGCCACCGCCTCTTTGATCGCAACCGCGCCGATCTTCCCGACCGGCAAAGGAGTGAGAGCCCCCTGAAAGGACCCAATTGCTGTCCGAACACCGCTGATAATGACTGCATCACGCATAACCTGTTTCTCCTTGTTGCTGCAGACCCTCCAAATCGCCAGGAAAGGTCTATCAGAGGACGAAGAGATAAGTCAATCGGATCAGTAGGCATGCAAGCGGATCAGGGACACTCGTTCGGGGCCATTACCGTAAGGTTGATCTTGTAGGGATTCTCGTCGGGGTCGTTGGAGTAGATGTGCAACTCGTTGC
>CAYOTU010000475.1:0-3043 GCA_964406905.1 uncultured Myxococcales bacterium
GAGAGCTTCCAATCGAGCTCGGGGGGACGGTTATCGGGGTCTTCGACCACGTCGGGAGGAATCAGGCAACCCGGGACTTGCCAAAGAGCAACGGGCAGCAGGAGCCAGAGCAACGCCGCCCGGATGCCTCGTTTGTTGTGCAAACCCTGTGCCACTTCTCCTCGATACCTCCATTCCTTGTCAGAACGCCCGATCCGCCCCTCCGGAGCATGTCGTCGAGGCGCTGGACCACGACGCATCGGATCAGGGATTGGTGAAAACCTCTACACTTCCTCCCGTGCCTTCTCAAGGTACCGGAAAATCGTCCGCGGATCGACGCCCAACTGGTGGGCCGTGCGCGTCCGGTTGCCCTTGTTCTGCCTCAGGGTCAAGAGGATGTAGTCCCGCTGGAATTGCTCCTTCGCGTCCGAGAGGCTCAGAACCTCCGTGTCCTCCAACTCCAGATCTTCCGGCCCGATGAGCTTGCCGTCAGCGAGGACCACGGCCTTTCGGATCCGGTTCTCCATCTCCCGCACGTTGCCAGGCCAGGAGTAGGCCGAGAGGGAGGCCATGGCCTCGTCCGAGAAGCGGATCCCCTCTCGATCGTACTGGACAGCGTACTTGCGCAACAGATATCGGGCGATCAGGTCCACGTCGCCGCCCCGCTCCCGGAGGGGCGGTACGTCCACCACCACTACATTAAGACGGTAGTAGAGGTCCTCCCGGAAGCGCCCCGCAGCGACCTCGGCGAGGAGGTCCCTGTTCGTCGCTGCCACGACGCGGATATCCACATCCTCTGGCGTGGTGGAGCCCACCTTGGTGACCCGCTTCTCATCGAGGGCGCGCAGGAGCTTCGCCTGGAGGGTCAGGGGCAGCTCGCCCACCTCGTCCAGGAAGAGGGTCCCGCTGTCCGCTGCCTGGAAGGAACCCTTCTTCGTGTTGAAGGCCCCGGTAAACGCGCCCCGGACGTGGCCAAAAAGCTCGCTCTCGATGAGGTTCTCGGGGATCGCTCCGCAGTTCACCGCTACGATGGGGCCTCGCCCCCGCTTGGAGCGGGTGTGCAGCTCCCGGGCGACCAGCTCCTTGCCCACCCCGGTGTCGCCGGTGATCAGGACCCCCAGGTCTGTGCCCGCCACCCGCTCGATGACCCGATAAACAGCGCGCATTGCCTCGGAGGAGCCAATCATCTCACCGAATCGGATCTTCTCGAGCTCTTCCTCCAGGGATCGGGTCTTGAGGGTCAACTCATTTATCAGGAGCGCATTCTGCACCACGAGCGCTGCCTGGCCCCCGAAGACCTGGGCCACGTCAAGGCTGCGCCGGGTGAAGAGGTTAACGATGTTGTCGTTACCCAGGTACAGCACTCCGAGGAGGGTTCCCCGGGCGATGAGGGGCACGCACATCACTGAGCAGAGCTTGTAGTTCACCACGCTGCGCGCGCCGCCGAACTCGTCGTCGTTGAGCGCATCGGAGATCAGCACCGGTGTACGAGTCTGGATGACCTTGCGGACAATGGAATCGGAAAAGAGGCCCTTCTGTTCCGTCCCGCCCGAACTGTCCCCCGTCTCGATATTGCGAGACGCGTGGAGGGTCGGCTCTCCATCCTGGAGGAGAAAGAGGAAGCCGCGGTCAGCGTCCGTCACCGCTACAAGGCTCTCCAGGAGTGCGTCCACAAGGCCGGGGAGATCACGCTCGCCCATGAGCGCGCCGGTAAACTCGTAGAGCTTGTGCAACCAACGCCCGTCCGCCTCGCCGCCGTCCCCCGCGTTCGCTGGCGGGTCATGGAGTTGAAACTGGAGGGTGCACCGGCCGACCCGGAGAATATCGAAATCCTCGAGGCCCGCTCGCTTAACCTTCCTGCCGTTGACAAAGATCTGGGACTTGCCATCCAGGGGCGACACCTCAAAGCCATCGCCGTCAAACACGATTTGAGCATGCTCGGGACGGAGGCTGGGGTCCTCGATCTGGAGGTCGGTGTCCGGCGATCGCCCCAGCGTGGTGATTCGCCGATAGAGGGGAAAGATCTTTGCCCGGACCCCGGAGACAGGGAACAGGATCAGTGACGCCATGGGATTGATCCTCCAACAGGGACTGGCTCCGGCGCGGCCTTCGGGCCATCGGGCGGAGCGGTCTCGTATCGTCGTATTTCGGTCTCCTCGACGGACTTCCAGCGAAGGCGGGCGTCGAGGACCCCCCATACTGCCAAGGCAGCGAAGGCACCGATGGAGGTGTACATCGTTATGATCGCTGCCTCTCGGCCCGCTCCGTCGCGGCGGGACTCCATCCAGCCCCACGCGCCGATGTTGGCCCCGAGGGCCAGGGCTTCGGTGGTAAGGAAAAGGGCGCCCATGCCGTTGCGACCCGCCGCGAACTGGCCCCCACCGAAGGGAATCCAGGCCGCTGCGGGGGGACGCTCGATCCGAGTCCGTTCGATAACCAGCACCTGGTCCCGCTTGGGTGGGGCTCCGTTATCGGGCGCCTGGATCAATCCATTGGCGAGGAGCTTGGCCTTCAGCATATCAAAGTCACGGATCATCTCCGGGGGGTAAAAGAACGAATCCAACTCCGCGGCCGATTCGAGGATGAGCCACCTGGTCATCTCCTGGTTGAAGTGACCCTTGTCCTTTAGCCACCAGTAGGAGGTCCCCAGGTACTCCCGGGCCTTGCGGAGGCGCTTCCCAGCGACCTGCGGCTTCGGATTGAGCAGCGGCTCCAGAAGCGCCACGGTCTTCTTGTAATCCTGGTACTCGAACGCGCTCTCCGCCAGGGCAAAGATCTGCGCCGGGTCGTCGTCCTCCCCGCGGGCAGGGAGCGCGGCGATCACCACGAACGCAACCGCGGTGAAGATCCGTACAGACATCGCGCCGGATTATATCTTCGCGCGTGAAACGCGGTCAAGGAGAGCGAACAGAGTTGCTTTTCCTGGCGGGAAGACCTACCTTTTTCAGGCCATGAAGTGGGCCTTCATCATCACGTTTTGTATCACTTTCCTTACACCGGAGTCCGCGTACGCGTGGGGACCTGTGACCCATGTGGAGTTTGTACGAGGAGCGCTCCAGGCAGC
>CAYOTU010000476.1:0-3043 GCA_964406905.1 uncultured Myxococcales bacterium
CTGGAGGAGTTCACCTTCCGGTTCAATCGCCGCACCTCACGTAGCCGCGGTCTCGGTATGTGAGTCGCACTATATGTGCGTCGAACAGCCACGCTGTTCCCCGGCCCACCAGCGGCCGCCATACCCCGTCCACCGCGGAACCCTGAGGTCCATGCCCCTAGTCCTGCGGCGAAAGGACCAGATACGTGAGGACACCGTCCTGGACCGGGAACGACACTGGATCAAACGTCAGATCCGGATGGGAGATGGTGAGGGTGTACGGATCTCCCACTGTGCGCGGGGGCAGGTTGAGCCCCACGAATACGGGCATCTCCTCGACCGTTGCGGTGAGGGTCTTGTTGGTCGGGTCGAGGGGGTCGTAGTAGACCAGCTCGAACTCCAGGGGCAGCTCCACGTCAGGCTGGATCTGCACTGACGCGTCACCGATGAACGAAGAGAACGGAGAATCGGACACCCCGTCGCTGGCTGGAACCGCGAAGACCCCGACGACGTGGCCGGTCCCCACCTGCGCGGTGGTTCCCCACATCATGCTGACGAGGTCCACCACGTCCTCGTCCACCGCTACGATGAGTTGGTTCGCACCCGGCTGGACGGTGAAGACCCGGGTCAACGTGTCCATGAACCCCTGGACGCCCGTGGCCTTCAAGGCAACCGATAGCCCCTCCTCAAGGGAAAGAGAAAAGGTCCCGCACTCGTAGGGATATGTCGGAGCCCAGGGCTCGCAGTTGTCGCTCGACTCGGTCTGGCCCAACGCGGCCCCGTCAGCGCCGTAAGCGGTGACCGTGAAAGACTCGTACGGGAAATCGTACATGAGCGTCATGCCAGCCACGAAGTAGCTCCAGATCCGTCCCTTGATCTCCACAGGCTCCGGCGGGGGACCGGGTGAGAAGGGGAGGTAGGTGATGGTTCCGGGTTCCACCATGAAGCTGAAGTCCTCGAAGGTCACGTCCGCGTGGACCGCACTCGCTGTGTAGGGTGCGTCTGCTGTGGCCGGCGGAAGCCCGGCGCCGAAGAAGATGGGCTGATCCTCGTCAGTGCTGGTCAGGCCCGTGTTGAGCGGATCATCCGCGTCGAGATAGACGAAGAGGTAATCCGGATCACTCGGCTCCGGATCCAGGGTCACCGCGGCCCCGCCGATGAACTCCGCGAACAGGGTCGGGGGCTCCGGATCCAGGACAGCGGTGATCCCGGCGAGGAGGCCCTTCTGTGGATTGTAGGTTTCCCCCATCAACTCGTGGATGGCCTCCACCAGGGTCAACTGGGGAATCACCAGGAGCTGGAAGCTGTCGTCATCCGCGGTGAACATCGCCCCCAGGCCGTTCAGGAAGCCCACGTAAAACTCGCCCGATCCCTGCGCATCCGCGCGCAGGCTCAGGGTGGTGGCCCCCTCCGGGATCTCCAGGGTAAACCAGCCGCAGGTGGAGTCGCTCTCCGGCTCCCACCACGAATAGCACTCGTCATCGGAGGTCTTGGTGCTGACCTCCACATCGAGCCCGACGGTCTCGACGATCACGCCGCCCGCGGGTTCCATGTAGTAGAAACCCGATTCAGGGTTGGGGTTGTCGCAAAACATACAGGTGTACTTCCATACCATCCCGGTGACGGTCACCGTCCCGCAGGCCCCTCCTTGGCAGGCCCCGTCGACGCACGTGTCGTTACAGGTCTCTGGATCCCCGTCGTCGCAAGAGGTCCCGTTCTGCGCGGTCTTCACCTCACAGAGCCCAGCATCCGAGCAGAACACGATCATGCAGGGATCCGTTTCGAGCCAGGGGCAGTCGTCGTCCTCAACGCACTCGGGCGGTACGACCTCCGCGGGAGTATCCGCAGGCGTGTCCTCGGGGATGTCTATGTATGAATCCATCGGCGTGTCCGGCTCCATGTCGAGCCCCACGTCCGTCGCAGCGTCAGCAATTGTATCCGGCGGGAGGATGTCGTCCACCACCTCCCCGCCCGCGTCCGTAGCGATGTCCGCCAGGGTATCAACCGCTGGGGTCCCGCCCCCCGAATCGTTGCAACCGGCCACGGCCAAGAGCATCACCAAAATGACTAATGTATAGCATCGCATCACGACCCTCCTGCTCCATTATCTTAGGTAGACAACTTAACAAACTCGGCCCTCGGAATCAAATCATTACCATCACCCGATCGCCCAGGCGCCGAGGGCAACACCGACGCACGAGAGGAGTGCGGCGATGTAGAGCGCAGACATCCACCCGTAGATCTCCAAAATGGTCCGCTCCCTGGCAGGGATATCGGGACGCAGGAGGGACCGCTCGTCCAGACGCAGGAGACGCCGGACGCGCCACGAAAGGACGGCCCTTGAACGCGCGTGCAGGTTCGGCATCTCGAGGAGGTCGACGAGCACGTAGTACCCGTCCAGCTTGAGCAAAGGATTCAGATTGAACCCGAGCGAGCGGATGCCGGTGGTCAACATCCAAGCACCGAGAACCTGCTGCAACGCGCCGGTCGGATGTAGATAAAAAACCAGGACGGTTGCAAGCGCCCAGGTCAGGAGATCCGCTATCGTGCCAGCCAGAGACACCAGGATCCGATCCCGCTTTCGCGGGAGGAGGTACGCGTCGCTTACATCCGTGTACGCGCAGGGAACCACCAGGGACAGGAGGAGCAGGCCCATCTCGTGGACCTCCGCGCCGAGGCGCTTCGCTGTCAGGCCGTGCGCCAGTTCATGCAGTGTCAGGGAGAGCGTGGTCGCCGCGATGATCCAGATCGGGCCAGCGCCCCGCAGCGAGGATCGCAAGGTCTCCACCATCGCGCCGTGGTCCACGACGTGGAGGATCCCCGCCCACGCGATCAATCCAAGGATCCCTACAAACGCGGGCACGGAGAAGATCGGCCAAACCAGGGCCAGGAGTCCCCCCAGGAAACGGTCCGGGTCCACGAGAACCCACCGGATCTGGAGCCAGCTCCGTCGCTGCGCGGCCCCCGCGCTACCAGAGCCCAGGAGACCCAGGCGTTGCAGGCCCCGGGCCACCCCGGCGACGTCCTCCGCACTCGTCGCTCCGGGACCTTGCCTGGTCAACTC
>CAYOTU010000477.1:0-2702 GCA_964406905.1 uncultured Myxococcales bacterium
GGATACCGGGATTACGGGGAACACGGGGGGCAGGATTTAGATACGATTGCCCTGCGGTAGCGCCGTTGACTTGCGTTCCGGCGCGGTCGATAATTACGTCGTACCGAGAGGGAGGATCCGTGAACAACGCCACCACTATGGGAGAGCTCTTGCTTGCGCTGGGTCGCCGCCGACCCGATGGGGCCGCAATGCTCCATCGTTTGCCCCATCAGGTCGGCGTCGTGAGTTGGGCGTCGATGGTGTCCCGGGGCGCGGCCATGGCTACAGCGCTTCGTGAGATGGGTGTGCGGCCGGGCACCTGTGTCGGGATTGTGGCGACCTCCCGCCCCGAATACATGACGGTTCTCTTCGGGATCTGGCTGGCTGACGCGGTGGCGGTGCCGATTCATCATTCCTGTACCGGTGAGGAGATCGAGGGGATAGCGGCTGACACCGCGGTTCGGTTGCTGGTCCTCTCCGGGCCGACCCAGCTTCGGAAGATTGCGGGGCGCGCTCAGTCCCTTGATGTCCCCGTGGTCCTAATGCACGATGCGGAGATCCTGGAGACCATGGTCGAGCGCGGGCGCAGCTTCCTGCGTCTCCAGGACCTGGGCGAGGAGCAGTTTCCCGCAGGCCTGGAACTCATGGCCGACATTACTGGAGACGGGGAGTGGAACGAAGGCGACGCGTTGCCGGAATCCGCTGCGCGTCCCGACGACCCTGCGGTAATCATCCATACGCCCGGGACCTCCGGCGAGTACAAGGGGATCGTCCTCAGTCATCGGGCCATGCTCTTCCAGGGACGGGAGATCTCTCGGCTCCTGGGCCTGACCGAGGTCGATGTTCAACTCCAGGTCCTTCCCCTCTCTCATGTCCTCGGCCTCTCATCGGTCATTGCCTGCATGCACGTGGCAGCAGGGACAGCGTTCGGCGGTGGATTCCGCAGTCTCGTGGATGACCTGGGCTCCTTCCAGCCTTCCTTCGTAGTGGGGGTCCCCCGCATGTACGAGAAGCTGGTGCGGAAGATCCAGGTCGGCACAGAGGAGTTCGGTGTCGTCTGGCGCGCAGCCTTCCGTCTGGGGCTGGAGGCAGCGCGGGAACAACTTGAGCGTCGTCTCGTGGATGAGCCCGTGGACTGGCTGGCCGACCTCGAGCACGGCTTGGCGAACCGTCTGATCTTTCCCCGGGTTCGGGCCCTCTTCGGCGGACGCCTTCGGTTCTTCGTCAGCGGCGGCGCCCCTCTGGACCGAGACATTGGCATGTTCATCTCCGCCCTTGGTTTGCCAGTGTACGAGGGCTACGGCCTTACGGAGTGCGGCGGTGCGTCCCACCTCAACGCGCCTGGACGGTTCCGGCCGGGTACCGTGGGGCGGGCACTGGACGGCGTGGAAACCCGGATCGCACCTGACGGGGAGATCCTTCTGCGTTCCCCGGAAGGCATGGGGAGCTATCTTTACGATGCAGCGGGCGTCGAGGCCCTCATGGACGACGAAGGCTGGCTCCACACCGGGGATATCGGACGCCTCGATGAGGCCGGCTACCTCAAGGTTTCCGGGCGAAAGAAGGAGTTGCTGGTGACCGCGGTGGGCAAGAACGTGGCCCCCCAGAAGATTGAGGCGGTGCTCAAGCGGATCCACTTCCTCAACCGTGCAGTGGTCTTCGGAGACTGCCGCTCCCACTTGGTGGCCCTGGTCACCTTGAACGAGGAGCACTGCAGCGAGTGGGCCGCGCAGAAAGGCCGCAACTATCTGACGTTGGCCGAGCTGGCCCATGACCTGATCCTCTTTGAGCACATCGAGCATGAGGTCGAGGCTGTGAACCGGGAACTCGCCCCACCGGAGCGGGTCCGACGGTTCGCCATCCTGGGTTGCCAGTTCACTGAGGAGGACGGGGAGCTGACATCCCACGACAAGATCCGGCGTCGGCAGATCCAGGAGCGATATAAGTCGGTTATCGAGTCCCTGTTCGAGGAGGATGGCTGAGTTGAAAGACGCAAATGATGTCCTGATTATCATTCCCACCTATAACGAACGGGAGAACCTGGGGCTCCTGGTGGAAGCGATTTTCAAGCAGGTCTCAGCGGTGGATCTCCTGGTCGTGGACGACGGATCCCCGGACGGCACCGGAGAGGTAGCGGATGCGCTGGCCAAGGAGGACCCGCGGATCTACGTGCTGCACCGCACAGAGAAAGAGGGCCTTGGGAAAGCCTACGTCGCTGGTTTCAGGTGGGCTCTGGCGAGACCCTACAAGAAGATCTTTGAGATGGACTGCGACTTCTCCCATCGTCCGGAGCATCTGCCCGAGTTTCTCGCTGCCATTGAGGACGCTGATCTGGTCCTCGGCTCCCGGCGGGTGAAGGGCGGCGGCACAGAGGGTTGGAGCGCGTCCCGCAAGCTGATCTCCTGGGGCGGCAGCTTCTACGCTCGCATGGCCCTCGGTATGCCATACCGGGACCTGACCGGGGGGTTCAAGTGCTTCCGCCGTGAGGTCCTGGAGTCCCTCGACCTGGACGGCCTCTTGTCATATGGGTATTGCTTCCAGATCGAGTTGACCTACCGAGCCCACCTCCTGGGCTTCCGGATCCGTGAGATACCGATCATCTTTCCGGATCGAACTCGGGGCGAGTCGAAGATGTCCGGCGCTATCTTCAAGGAAGCCTTCTTCACGGTCTGGGCCCTCCGCAGCCACGCCGGAACTCCTGCGACGACCACGAACGACAAATA
>CAYOTU010000477.1:2712-3028 GCA_964406905.1 uncultured Myxococcales bacterium
GCGATATCGCGTTTTTCCGCTATACTGGTGGGGATGAGCCTGGAAAAACGAAAGCATCCGCGTGTGGAGGCACAGCTTAAATTTTATGCTGTGGTGAAGGGCAAGCGCCTCACCCTTGTGGCGAAGGACATCAGCCTGGGAGGGGCCTTCCTGGCCACGGAGAGCATCCTTCGCCCCGGCACGGTCCTGGTGCTGGAGCCTCCGGGGGAGATGGTTCAGCAGGGGCCGCCTCCCATCAGCATCGCGGCGAAGGTGGTCCACTTCACCATGCTGCCGGTGTTCGGCGCGGGCACGTCCTGGGTCCGGGTCAGGAGCC
>CAYOTU010000478.1:0-3013 GCA_964406905.1 uncultured Myxococcales bacterium
GTTATAGCGAATGTCGCCGTGCTTCTTCATCGAATAGGGCTCGGGAGCCTCCTGGCAGGGATTCCGCCAAGTGGACATGCTCTCGTCGTACCACCAGTAGCGGCAGTCGTTCCGCTGGGTGCGGTCCACCTTGAAGCCGGGTTTGTCGTCCGAGGGGCGGCAGTGGTCGCCGTTCCAGACGTTCTCGCAGACAGCGAACATCTCCGGGACTCCGGCCCGGATCTCGGCCAGGCGAGTCATGTCCTTCTCGGTCAGCTCGGTCCGCCAGCCCGCGCACATGCCGATACCGTGGTCCGAGTAACAGGTCACAGCGCCGTTGTCGCCGGTGCGGAGGAGGACGACCCGGTTGTCGCCCTCACGCGCACCGGTATAGTCGGTGCCGTGCGCGTAGCGGATGTCGCCAGTGCGAAGGCTGCCGTTCAGGGAGAAGTCCACCGCACCGTGGCCCATGGCAGCGTGGACGAAGCGGACGCCCCGTCCGCCGATGTCCTGATAGGTGGCCGAGGTCTCGAAGAGGTCGTAGGAGCCTCCCTTCTCGGCGAAGACGAAGGTGTAGACGCTGTCCGTCTCGAGGGTGACGCCCTGGAGCTTGGCCATCTCAGCGCCGCCGGAGATGGCCTTGATGTCCATGGGGCCGCCACCGGTAATGTTGCACTCGGGGGCCATGAAATTCGCTGAGAGGGGGAAGCCGAAGGTGGCGCCGGAGCAGAGCACGCCGTCGGGCCCCTCGAGCTGGATGTCCTTGGACTGGCTGAGGTTCACCACCCGAATAAGGACCTTGCCGGTCTCGGTGGTCATCGTCTCGTCCTGGGAGACGGTGGGGACGAGGACGCCGTCCTGCTCCGAGAGGAACACCGTGTATGCGCCGGTTTCCTCGACCGGAGCGTAAACTGCACCATCTCCGTCCTCGCAGATGTTGTTCTTGCAAACCTGGCCGTTGGGGCAAGGGATGTTCGCCTGGCATTGCTGCGTCTTGACGCAGAAGCTCTTCTGGCAGGAGTAGAGATGCTTCACAGCGTCGCCCACGGTGCCGTTGCAGTCCATGTCCGCGGTGCAGTGCTTCCCGTGCATGCTGGCGATGTCCCCGTCCCATATGGCGTGCGCCGCACAGTCAGCGTTGGACTCGCAGTACTTGATATCCGACAGGCCCATCTCGGAGTAGAGCTTGAGCCATGCCACGGTGTCGCCGAAGACATCGGAGTAATCTATGGACGTCCGGTAGGCCGTGCGCAGGAGCTGCATCGGCCATGTGGTGTTCATGTGGTAGACGACCGGCTTCGGATTCCGCTCGGTGTAGGGGAGTGGATCCCACTCCACGCAGATGCCCTCTTCCCACCAGCCATCGACCAAGCAGTGGGTCTGGCCGTCAGAAAGGCCCTCGCAGTCTTCGTCCCAGAGGCAGGGGGTCATCTCCTCGGTCTCCGGATCGAGAATCGGGGTCTTGGTCCGGGAGTTCTCCCAGAGGTTCCAGCGCTGGATCAACCAGGTCTTGGCCTCGAGCGTGAGCCCGTGGTCCATGTCGTACCCGTACTTCTCCGTAAGGAAAAAGCCGAAGCGATCCTGGTGGTCGTACTCGGGGTAGCGCATGGGGATGTAGTCGTTGTTCGGGTCCACCTTGCGATAGGCGGTGCGGACCTTGATCACCGCGCTCGCGCAGTCGTACGAAGCGACGCCGTAGATGGAGCAGGAGGAGGCGCTCGCCGGCTGCGCGTGGAGCTTGGAGACAAAGGTAATCGAATCTTCGGTCATCTCGAAGCGGTCCGGGTTGTCAATTTCGTACTCCTGGACGTAGTAGTCCACGGAGGTGGCCTCCACCGACGAGAGGAACATCAGGTCGACGACTGCGCTGTCGGACCAGTCCACCCGGATGTACTCGCGCTCATACCAGTATCGGTCACTGGAATTTTCGACGATGACGTTGGACTGGTCGCCCGTCGCTTCGTTGTACTCACGGATCACGTCGAAGTGGCTCTCGATCGCATAGGCCGCAATGGGTTGACCTATGTAGATCTCGAGGAACTCGTCGCTCTTGCCCTCGTCCCAGTAGTTCCGGATCTTCCCCGTCTTCCAGGGTTTCTCCGCACCCTCGATGTAGACCTCGGAGATCGGGTACGCTATCAGGTAGTCTTCCTGGATATCGAAGAGCACCTTGACGCCGCCGCCGAAGTTCAGCTCACCGTTGAAGGTGAAGGGCGTGGGGACCGGCGCGTCGATCACGGTCATGACGGTGTACCAGACGCCCTTCAGATCACTCTTCTTGATCTTGTTGGGATCCGTCCGATCGATGTCACCGACCTCGGTGGCGCAGCTCACCAACCACAGCGCCAGGACCGCGAGCATCCCGAAGCGCACGAAGTGCCTTGCGTGCCTCATAAAAACGACCTCCTGCTTCGTATCCATCGTCATAGCGTTACGTTCCTAGTACCGGGCGCCCACCGAGAGGTAGATCCCGGTGTTGTTACGCCAGTTGTTCGAGAAGTTGGCAAAGGGGAAAATTATCGCCTTGTTATCAGCGGTCTTGGGCGCTGTCGACGTCTGCACCCCGAGGGATGCGGACACGTACTTATTAAAGGAGTAGCTGACGTCGATCACGCCGGTCTGGCTGTCCCGCCGTCCGATGCCTGCGTCCGCGAACTCGCTCGTCAGTTCGTCGTCGGGATAGCTCCCGTAGGTCCAGCCCTGGGTGAGCGCGTAGTACACCGCCAGGGAGAGTCCGCTGGTGATGTTCCAACTCACCAGAAAGCTGTTGGACAGGCCGAAGCTGGTGTTGTTGCCGCCGACGGATACGAGATCCGTGGTGAGCTGCTCGTTGCCCAGGTAGTGGGCCAGGATCACCTGGTCGCCCACCTTGTCCTTGTCCAGGACCGGGCTGGTGTAGCGGTTGAAGTTCTTGAAGAAGCTGAAGCCGTAGGAGAAGTAGACCGGGCCCACGGCTCGGGAGAAGCCCAGGTTGGCCCGGCTGCTCATGAGCAGGGTCCGGTACTGACTCTGGAGGCTGGACGGGAAGCCCAGG
>CAYOTU010000479.1:0-3001 GCA_964406905.1 uncultured Myxococcales bacterium
CGGGTATGCGCCCTCCTCTCTCCTTGCCATCCGGGCGCCTCAACGCCGCAACTTGCACATCTTATTCTGATCAGCCTCCTTGACATGATCGCGACGCGACCCCAGGATTACGCAGACCATAAACCCCGGGTTACACCGGAAGGAGGACTCCATGTTTAAATGCACTGTATGCGGATACATCTTCGACGGAGACGAGGCCCCCGAGGCCTGCCCCAAATGCGGCGCTCCCAAGGCAAAGTTCGAGCGGGTGGCGGACGAGAAGGCGCAGCTCGTGGAAAAGAGCCGCTTCTCCAACGGGTTGCACATGCAGCTCATCAACATCTTCGAGGAGGTCATCTCCATCGCGGACGAAGGCATCCAGGACGCGCTGGATCCCAACTGCGTAAAGATCTTCGAGCGCGCCCAGAATGACGCCATGGAACTGGTGCAGAGCATGAAGGCGGAAATCGAGGGCCACATGAAGAAGGGCAAGTGGGGCTGATCGTCCCATCCACCCCCCTCGCCTGTAGCTACACCTCCATCAAAAAATCAAAGTCGATCGCGTCGCGGTTGCCGGAGAGGATCGCGGCCTCCGCGGCAGCGACCAGGGGCAGCTTGGTGGCGGCCCAGTAGCGAGCGAGTTGGAGCTTGCCGTTGTAGAACTTCCCGTCCACGGAGGTCTTCACCACCTCGGCCTTGGCCTCGTCGGTCTCCGCACCCTTCTCCGCGTAGAGGGCATCGAGCTTCTCGTTCGCCACGACGGCTTGCTTGAGCAGTTCGAACGCTATCGCTGTGTGTCCGAACATATTGAGGAAGGGCATGGCCCACTGGAGGCCGCCTTCGATGTCCTTCTTCACAAGGCCGCCGAACTTCATCACGAGCTTGGCGAGACGGTTCTTCGCGTCCATGAAGGCCTTCATCGCGTCCTCAAGGCCCGGGGTCCCCTTGTTGGCCTGGAGGAACTTGTTTGCCAGGAACACGTAGTTCATGAAGTACTGGCCACCCTTCATGCCCAACTTCCGGCCGACGAGATCCAGGGCCTGGATGCCGTTCGTACCTTCGTAGATCGGCGCAATACGCGCGTCGCGCATGTGCTGCTCGACTCCGTACTCGGAGCAGTAGCCGTAACCGCCCATGACCTGCATGGCCTCGCTGGAAACGTCCACGCCCGCGTCGGAGCCATAGGCCTTCACGATGGGGGTGAGGAGCTCGACGATGCCCGTGTACTTGAACTTCTCGGCCTCATCATCGGTGCACCGGACCTTGTCCTGCTGGTACGCTACCCACAGGAAGAGGGAGCGCATCCCGTCCACCGTGGCCTTCATGTCCATGAGCATCCGCTTCACGTCCGGATGGTTGACGATTGCGGTCTTGGGCGCGGCCGGGTCCTTGAAATTCTTCACGCTCGGGCCCTGAAGACGCTCGTTCGCATAGCGCACGGCCTTCTCGTAGGACGCCGAGGCCAAACCGAGGCCCTGCATGCCCACGTACACCCGCGCCTCGTTCATCATGTTGAACATCAGGCGCATGCCCTTGTTCTCTTCGCCGACGAGCCAGCCGTAGCAGGCCTCGTTGTCGCCGAAGTTCATGGTGCAGGTCGGGCTGCCGTGGATGCCCATCTTGTGCTCGATGTTCGCGGGCATGACGTCGTTGCCGCCGGTGATCGCGCCGGTCTCCTTGTCCACCATCATCTTCGGGACCAGGAAGAGGGAGATGCCGCCGGTGCCCGGAGGGGCATCCTCAACGCGGGCTAGGACCATGTGGATGATGTTCTTGGTGAACTGCTGATCACCGGATGAGATGAAGTTCTTGGCGCCGATGATCTTGTAGCTGCCGTCGGGCTGCTTGAGCGCCTTGGCGCGGTTCGCGCCCACGTCGGTGCCCGCCTGGGGCTCGGTGAGGCACATGGTGCCGGCCCACTCGTGGCTGTACATCTTCTCGAGATAGAGATCCTTCATCCACTCCTCACCGAACTCCTCGATCAGGTGGGCCGCGCCGATGGTGAGCATCGGGGTGAGGGAGAGGGAGCAGTTCGCGCTGACCAACATCTCGTCGATCACAGACATGAGGACCATGGGCGCGCCCTGGCCGCCGTACTTCGGGTTCTCGATCAGAGAGGTCCACCCGCTCTCGCCCCACTGCTTCAGAACGGGGCCGAAGATCTCGGGCATGATGACCTTGCCGTCCTCGAACTTCACACCGACCTCGTCGCCCTCCTCGTTGGTGGGCGCGACGACCTGGTTGGCGAAGTTGAAGCCCTCGACCAGGATCGCTTCGAGCATATCCTGATCAAAATCGGCGAACTTCTCGGTCTTCGCCAACTCCTGCACCTTGAGTTGCTCAAAGAGCACAAACCGCATGTCCCTGAGATCCGCGTAGAACTCACCCATCGAAATCCTCCCGCTGTGCCGTTCGGGCTGATGCCCGTCGTTTTGAGGAATGCTACCAGAACGCAGATGGAGGGCAAAGCAGTTTTTTTGCAGTCGCGTCAAAGAAACGACGCGATGCGTAGAACAGAGGATATGACCTGCGGCTACCTACCCATTGTTCGTGCCGTAGCTGACGACCTGGATCGGCATGCGGTCCTTCTCGTCAAACGTGCCATCCCGCTCGAAGCCGGCCACCGGGAGATAGACGCCGTCATAGTCGTTGGGATCGAAGCCAGCGTTCCAGACGATCTTCATCCGCGCCGTGGACTTCCGCTGAACGTAGTCCACGGTCTTCGTTCTCGCTGGATACCCGAACGCCGCCTTTCCGTGGTCTTCCGAGAACTTGGAGACCAGGACCCGCCCGTTCTCCACTGAGCCGGTGGGCATCTGGTAGCCACTCACGCCATTCACCGCGTTCAGCAGATTGGGCTCGGTCCCCGTGCTGTCAACCAGGGAGAGGTTGTCGTCCACGAGCTGGCTCAACTCCGTCACCCAGTCATTGGCTGGCTCCGTCTGAGTCCCCAGCAGGATCGGGTTGGAAATGAACAGGTACCAGTCGCCGCTCACCGTGGCGAGTTCAAGGCCCATAGGAT
>CAYOTU010000480.1:0-2995 GCA_964406905.1 uncultured Myxococcales bacterium
CCCCATCGGGAGACCCCGTCCTATGTCTGGGGCATCGAGGACTGGGTGGAGGGGCTCGGGGGGGCGCGGGCTTGCGATCTTCATCTGCGAGGCGAGGGGCCCCCAGGCGCGGTCGAGGTGGACGCGATGACCGGGGCCACGGTGACCTGCCGTTCACTCCTGGCATCAGCGAGGACCGCGGCCGTAGCAGTGGACATGGCACAGGACGTTACGCGGACTTCACCACGCGTGGCGACCGTCCCCGAGGCGGAGCCCCCGCTGTCCATCCGAGACGCGACCAAGCCGAAGGCGCAGGTGTCGAGCCTCTCCGAGCCCCAACCCACGTCCCCGGGTCTTCCGCGCCTCCACCGCAAGGACGCAAAACAGACCAAGCACCAGCGCGACGTGGATCGCACAGCGTTGGACACACGAATACGGGAGGGAACCCTCTCGGATTACGAGGCGAGTCACTACCTGTCGGTGGAACTACGCTAGGCGCTGGGCGTGGACCGCGGCGATCTTATCTTCGAGTTCGGTGAAGATGAAGGGCTTGTCAACGTAGTCGTCCGCGCCGTAGAGGGGCGAGGTCATCTCGTTGAGGTTGGGGCCGATCGCGGTGAGCATGATGATGCCGGTTTTCTCGAAGACTTCTCGGCTGCGCAGGTACTTGCAGACCTCCCAACCATTCATCACGGGCATCATCACGTCGAGGAGGATCATGTCCGGTTGTTCCTCGAGGGCCACCTGGATGGCTTCCTCCCCGTTGACCGCTTCGACTACGGTGTGGCCCCGCTTGGAGAACCACTCACGGATCATGCGAATCTGGTTGAAGTCGTCGTCCGCTATGAGGATCTTCATGGTGTCCCTCTGGTATCGATCGGCTGTCTCCTATCATGCAAATGCAGGACACGGTGTCAACCGCCTTCTTCTCCGCTGCGTGGTTGACAAGACAGGCGCTTCCTGGTGGGATGGTCGCAATCCGGCAGTGGGCGGAGGAGGATGGATGAAGTCGCCTCGTTTAGCGTACGTGATGACCTTCCCGGTGCTCTCGGAGACCTTTATTCTGCGTGAGATGAAGGAGCTGCGGCGCCGAGGCGTGGATCTGCGGATCCTGTCGATCCGTACACCGAAACGAGGGGTGGCGCACGGGGATGTGGCCGAGTTGAAGGAGTGCACGACCTACGCACCCTTCCTCGCATCCCGCCGGGTCCTGGGCGCGAACATTCGGATGCTGACGAAGCGGCCTCGGGCCTACCTGCGTGCGGTGCGGGATGTCCTGAAGGTGACCCGGGGTATGCCGAAGGAGTTGGTCAAGGCCACGCTCCTCTTCCCCAAGACCGTGTTCTTCGCAGAGGAGGTCGAGACACAGGGGATCGAGCACATCCACGCGCTCTACTCCGGGGTCCCCGCTACGGTGGCCCTGGTGATGTCGGGCCTGACGGAAAAACCCTTCTCCTTCGCTGTGAGATCCTCGACCAACCTCTACAAAGACAACCGGGGCCTGCCGGAGAAAATCGATCGCGCCGTGTTCGTCAAGGCGGTGACCAATCTGTACCGGGGAGACCTGCTTCAGGCGCGGCGCCTGTGGGGCCGGGACGTGGAGCGTTACGCAGAGCGTTTTGCGGGCGACAAGGTCGTGGTCGTCCGCTCTCCCATCGATCTGGACGAATACCGGCCGCGGCGGCGGGAACCCCCGGGGCGCCGGGTCCTGGCCGTGGGACGCCTGGACGGACATAAGGGCTTCAAATACTTGGTGGACGCGGCCCGGATCCTGCGGGATCGGGGCGTGGAGTTCCACCTCGACATCATCGGCGGCGGCCACCTGAAGCACGCTCTCCAGCGTCGCATCGACGGGCACGGGCTGGCCGAGCATGTAAGGCTCCTCGGGCCCAAGGCCCAGGAGGAGGTCAAGGAACATTACCTCAGTGCGAAGGTGGTGGCCGTATCGAGTCTATGGGAGGGCCTGCCCAACGTGCTGATGGAATCCTTGTCCCTGGGCGTGCCCGTAGTGACCACGGACGTGGCGGGGATCCCGGAGTTAGTCCGGGACGGAGAGGAGGGCCTCCTGGTGCCCCCAAAGGATCCTGTAGCGTTGGCCGACGGCATCGTCCGGCTCCTGGACGATCCAGTGCTTCGGGCGCGCCTTGCGAAGCAGGGCCGGGCCGCGGTGGAGGGTGAGTTCGGGGTCCAACTCAACGCGGACCGGATCCTGGAGCAGTTCCAGCTCCACACCCCGGGGTACAACGGGGATTCGAAGGAAAGAGACGCCCCGTAGGTCGCTGCTCATCCCGAGATTGTGAACGCCTCCCGCACCTCGCCCGATACCTCCCCAGACGTATCGAAGCTCCGCTCGACAAAGGTCACGCGGCCGCCTGGGGTCACCGTGATCACGGAAGAGCACCGGGTTCCATAGCCCGGAAGGGAGACGAAGATCGGGGAGAGGCCTCGTTCCAGGACCGGGCCGACGTCTGTGTCCGTGAGGGTCTCCAGGGGTGCGGGGGTCTTGTCAGCGAGCGCGTCCAGAAGCGCGTCCTCTAGTTTATCTCGAGGGCCGACCAGGGCCTGCTCCGTGGCATCGCGTATGCGCACGACCTTGGGCCAGGGCGTGTCCAGGAGGCGATTGGAGAGCGCGTGGATGCCAGGGAGGATTCGCGTTGCCTCGTCGGTCATCGTGGAGGTCCACCAGAGGTCTTCCACATTCCCGGCGAGGAGACTGAAGGGGCGATACGCAGCATAATCGAGGCCATCGAGCCAGAGTTCAGCGGGAGCGTCCCCCGCCAGGAAGCCCGTGACGAGCTCCCCCCGGGAGCGAGTGTGGTCGTTGCGGAGTTTACGCGAAGGATCCCGGTAGTTGGTCAGCGCGGCGATACGGCCGCCGCGGGTGATTCCCAGCCAGGTCCCGCCCGCTTCCAGGTCTCTGCCTGCGAGGAGGCCGGGGAGTTCAGGCCACCATCGAGCCGCGGCTGTAGACCTGACGAAGAACTCATCACGATTTGCCGCAAGGACGAGGGTGAGG
>CAYOTU010000481.1:0-2988 GCA_964406905.1 uncultured Myxococcales bacterium
GCGCCGGAGCGCTTTCTTCCCCGGCAAGACCTCCGCGGCTGCGCGCAGGTCATTGAGGGGCGCTTGGGAACTAAGCCGGACGCTGCCAATTTCGTGATCCCCATGTGGGATCGAGGCGCGCTGGAATACTACCTCGGTGAGGGGACAGCGACGGGGATCATGTCCCCGGACGACCTCCCGCCGTTTGCCTACCTGCCGAGCGTCGTGAATATTGTGATGACCCGCGGGGCGGCGGATCACAGTGAGGTCTTCGCTCAAGCTTTTTCCGCGCGTCTCGCCGCAACCCATAAACGGGATGCGACGGTTTCCCTCCGTCGCGTCCAGATGATCCGTTACATAAGAATCGGAGAACGCCGATGAAGATTCTGGGAATCAACCACTCCAACGACGCGGCCGCGGCCCTGCTGGTGGACGGCCGCCGGATTGCCGCGTCCACGGAGGAGCGCTTCAGCCGCATAAAGCACGACTCGTCGTTTCCGTCCCGGGCGATTCGTTTCTGCCTCGACGAGGGAGGGGTCACCGCCGCGGATATCGACGCGGTGGGATTTTTCTGGAACCCCGGCGTACACATCGAGCCAGCGTTGCCGCGGCTCTCGAACTCGACGCGTCATCACGCTGAGTATCTCTACAGCGTCCCGAATCACCTCCTGCAGATCATGGGTCAGCCAGCGGTTCAGGGCATCACTCAGGTCCTCCATCTGGACGGGAGAGACCTGCCTATTCACTACGTGGATCACCACATGGCCCACGCGTGCTCCGCGTTGTTCAACGCGCCCTTCGACGACGCTGCGATTCTCACAACCGACGGCTACGGGGAGCGGACCAGTACCATGGTGGCCCGGGGACGAGGGCGGGAGATCACCCCCCTCCTCACGGTGGAGTTTCCCCATTCCATCGGAGCGTTCTACGCGGCATTTACCCAGTATCTCGGGTTCCGGCCCAACAGCGGCGAGGGCAAGGTCATGGGCCTCTCCTCCTACGGCGAGGGGGCCCTCTACGACGCTGTCAGATCCCTGGTTCGTCTCACCGACGATGGCTTTGAGTTGGACCTCTCCTACTTCAGCTACAACATGGAGCGATCCCGGCGTTTCACGCCGAGGCTGGTCGAACTCCTTGGCCCCGAGCGGGTCCCCGAATCGCCCCTGGAAGAGCGCCACTACGAGGTGTCCAAGGCTCTGCAGCTCGTCACCGAGGATCTCCTGCTCCACATGGCTGGCATAGCGAAGAAACGCACCGGCGCAGACAACCTGATCGTCAATGGCGGGGTGGCCCTCAACTGCGTCGCCAACACCCGCCTTATCCGGGAGGCGGGTTTTGAGCGCTGCCTGTTCTATGCGGCTGCGTCAGACGCAGGTTCGAGCCTCGGCGCGGCCCAGTACGTGGCCCACGTGGTCCACAACGAGCCCATCGACCAGGCGCCCTACTCCGAGTTCCTGGGCTTTGGCGCTACCGCTTCCCAGGTGGACGACGCTATCCGACGCGCGGGCGCGGTGGCCGTTACGGTATCCGATCCCGAGGCCATGGCCGCACAACTCATAGCGGAGGGTGCGATAGTGGGCTGGTACCAGGGGCGCACCGAGTTCGGGCCCCGGGCCCTCGGAAATCGGTCGATTCTGGCCGATCCCCGCGGCGCGGACATGAAGGACGTGCTTAACTCGCGGGTGAAATTCCGAGAGCCCTTCCGTCCATTCGCCCCGTCCTGTCTCGAGGAGGTCTGCGGCGACCTCTTCGACTCTGCTGAGCCCTCTCCCTACATGCTGAGGGTGTACGATACCCGTCCCGAGCGCCTCAATGACCTGCGGTCCATCACCCACGTGGACGGCGGGGCCCGGGTTCAGACGGTCACCGAAGCGCAGAATGGACCCTATTATCGGCTGATCAAGGCCTTCGGCGAACGGACCGGGGTCCCCTGCGTACTCAACACCTCCTTTAATATCCGCGGGGAACCCATCGTCAACACCCCGGACGACGCGCTGCGCTGCTACCTGGGGACGGATATGGATTACCTCTTCCTCCTCGACCGTCTGGTGGCCAAACGGGGCAAGCCCGTTCCGAGTGCGAAATAAAAAAACAGCGCAGGTCTTGCATATTCCCTTCGTTATTTATAATGTACCGGAGAGTTGTCTCCCCCCTGAATCGACAACGTACGGAGCGAGCTGTGCATAGCGTGAATTCGGGCTTTGGTTATACAGTTGTTCAGGGGCGGATCCGGGCGCGGGCCCGCTTGGTCAAGATCACCGGCGCCGCAGCGCTTATCCTTACAGACCGTCCCCTCGCAATTAGCAAGCACCTCATGTTCACGAAGGCAGCGGGGGCCGAGTCCGGCAAGACCAACCGCCTGGTTCAGATCCACGGCAAGGTGGAGAAGGGGGACGAGAAGAAGCTCGGCTACGTGGTGCGTCTGCTCCATGCGCAATGCCCCGCCGGGCTGGAGGTCCTCCTCACTTTTTTACAGAAGGAGTTGGGGATCATGACCCAGAACCCCGCGGTCGCCGAGGCGGTGAACGGTCAGTCCGGGCCCGTGACCTTCCGGTTCGACACGCAGAACTTCGAGATGGGGGGCGCGTCCATCGAGGAGGAGCGGGACGAGCCGCAGCCCGTCTACCGGGCCACGCCCATAGCGCGCCGCGTTCCCATGGTCGAGGATGTCGCCAACCGGACCGTGGTCGAGGCGGAATCCCGCCGAGCGCAACAGGAGCTTCCTTCTCTGGAGGGAGACCCCGATGAGTTGGTATCCATGTTCGGGATGAAGGTGAAGCGCGGCCAGTTCGACCGTCTGGGGGACCTGACCTATAAGCCGGGCGGTGCGGGCAACGCAGTCCGCTCCGCCCAGCGGGACGCGCCCGGGGGCGAGAAGGACGACAAGAAGAAAAAGAAGAAGACTGGCCTTCTCAAGCGCGTAGCGCGCAAGTTAGCGTCTGACCACAAATAAACAGTGCATTCGGCCGCCGCTGCATCCGCTCTCGCGGCGTTGAGCAACCTTGAAAT
>CAYOTU010000482.1:0-2936 GCA_964406905.1 uncultured Myxococcales bacterium
CCACCCTCACCCCCTGCCGCACTACGATTTCCGCTCCCTCCCCTGCCCCAACACACCCCGGATGGGTTTCTGCGGAGCACGGGAACCTCGCCTCCGGCTCGGTGTCTCCCACGACCGGATCGGGGAGGCATCCCCGGGCCGAGACGTCAATCCTGCGTGAACTACGAGACCGAAGGAGGTCCCCATGAATCGGTGCGCTCGAAGTACGCTCATCGTCCTGTCATTCTTGATCATCGGTGTCGGTGCAGCGGTCGCCGCAGAGAAGGCTCCCCGATTTCCCGTGGACCGGGTGACCCTCTATGACTGCGGCCTCGCACAGATCGAGCGGAAGGCTGTGGTCAAAGGGGCGAAGAAGCTCTTGATTCCCCTTCAACTTGCGCATCTTGACGACCTCCTGGCCAGCCTGGTCCTGGCGACGGACGGCGGCGTGAAGGTCCAGGGGGTCCGGTTCCCGTCGGTGCGCAACGCGGCCCAGGCCGCAAAGGGCAGCGGCTTCGGCAGTGCAGTGACCTCGGTAGAAGAGGAAGCCCTGACCCTGCCTGGCACGCTGGATGGCTTTGCCAAGGCCCTGGTGGGGACCAGCGTGGAGATCACACGCAAAAGCGGGAGCCGCCTTATCGGGACCGTCCTGGCGTCCGTTGAGGGCGAACCCGATCCGGGGCGCGCAGCGTCGAAGCCCAAGGGCGAGGACGGGGCTGCAATCCTGCGTCCCCGTACCCTCGTCATAGCATCCGAACGCGGCGTCCTCTCCTGGATTCCCCTGGCCGACGTGGCGCAAATCCGTCCCGTCTCCGACCGGGAGGCCGAGGCCCTGGAGTCCTTCGCCGGGCATCTGGGCCAGTCCAACGGATTCAGGGACATAACGATCACCATCGAGACGGCCCCGGGCTCCAGCGGGACCCTCACCGCTGGCTACATCCGTCAGATCCCCGTCTGGCGCATGGTGTACAAGACTACCGTCTCGGAGGTCGGCGTAACCCTCGAGGCCTGGAGCGTGGTCCATAACGACACCCGGGAGAACTGGAAGGAAGTGGGGCTCACCCTCCTCTCGGGCCTGCCCAAATCCTACATCCTCTCCTTGGCGACCCCGCGCTACGGCGAACGTGAGGCCCTCTGGCTAGCCGAAGACAAGCGGATGCTGCCCCAACTCGGCGGCGAGTCCCCTGACTCACTCCTCTACGACTGGATCAATCCCGTAGCATCTTTTGGCTACGGGATGTCCGGCTACGGCGCAGGGGGGATGGGCAGCGGCATGGGCGCAAGCCGGTCCATGTCCTTCGGCAGCAAAACCGTCGGGGTCAAGGCCGCGGCAGAGGGAGAGAGTTCCCTCCTCAGGATCGGAGAACCGGCAGCCGAGGAGACGGCCGAGGGCGAGGTCGAGGCTGAGATCGCCACCTACCAGGCCCTCGCACCGGTGACCCTCCCAGCGGGCACCTCGGGGATGGTCCCCCTGATCCGCAAGACCCTGCCCGGCGAGGCATTCACCGCGCTGAATCTGGAGGGAGGTCCCACCACCTGCGTGCGGGTGGAGAACGCGACAGGGCTGGTCCTCCAGGACGGCATCTCCAGCGTCTACATCAACGGAAGATTCCGGGGCCAGACCCCGATCCAGCGCACCGAGCCCGAGGAGATCCGCGTATGGTGCTTTGGTCAGGATCCCGACGTGTCATTCCAGGAACTCTGGGAGACCGAGGAGATCGAGAAGGCCCTGGAGTGGAAGCAGGAGCGCCTCTGGGTCCACTACCTGAGGACCACCACCCGTTCCTACACCGTGGAGAACCGCGCCGGGGCTGAGCGGCAGATCGCGATCGGCATCCCACAACTCAGCAACGGGCGGGTCATTCGTCCCGAAAAACTACGGGAGGCCGAGGACGGCGCGCGGCTCCACCTGGCGACGATCCCGGCACGAGCTGAGCAGGTGGAGACCGTCGTGGTTGAGGAAGGTCTCGAGCGCCAGGTGGGCCTGAGCGTCGCAGCCCTGGAGGCCCTCCTGGAGCCGACAGAGATCCCCGAGACCGAGAAGGCGACCCTGCGCAGCGTCCTGCCGACACTGAAGGAGGCCAGAACCATTCAGACAAAGATCGAGGCAGTGACAGAGGAACGCAACCGCATCGACACCCGCGTCCAGCGCCAGCGGGTCAACCTCCAGGCTGTGCCCGAGGGCGCAGGGGATTCCAGCGCGGTGAACAAGATGCTCAAGGACCTCCTGACCATGGAAGAAAAGATCCGGGAAGGCGAGGAGCGTCAGCGCAAGCTGTCAGCGAAGAAAGAGACCCTCATGAAGCAGGTACGCAAGGCCCTCTCTGCCCTGTCTCGCATCGACGCCTGATCCCTGTTGGAGGGGCTTCCCGTAGGTACATTCACCCGTCGAAGACAGCCAGTCGGACGATAGATCCGTGGTTGGAAGCCTTGGAAAAATACGCGTCGTCCGCTGTGACGAGGCGAGAGCCCGGGGTTACCCGAGCCACGGCGTGATAGAGCGTATCGAAGAGATGGTGCCGGAGCCCGCACGCCAGGTCGACCGCGTCATACCATATCTCAGGGGACGAGGTAACCGGGATCTCCAGATCCTGGAGGAGCGCTACCCTGCTCTGAGAGAGCTCTGGATCCACGCGTGCCAGTACAGCCGCTGCCTCGGCCAACCAATGCACCGGCTGCAGGATCCTGACACGGCCATGAACGTAGTCCTCAAGGATAGCCAACGCGGTGTCCGTATCCTGCTCCTCTGAATGATGATGCAGGCACCACTTGAGCACCACGCTCGCGTCGATGACGAGGACGCTCACGGGCGAAGCTCCTTGCGAACACGTCCCCGTTCGTCATCGCCAACCGGGCCACCCTGCCCCCGGAGCATCAAGAGCCGCTCGTAAGCCGCTATCTTACGTTCCGCGCTCGTCGCCTCCTCTACTGCACGTCTCATCAGCTTCGCAATCAGG